>CAZMWS010000015.1:13638-16021 GCA_964570085.1 uncultured Lentisphaeraceae bacterium
TTAGGCGATGCCGCAGGCGCTCTTCCGCCTACCGGCGGTACGGTACCGGCTCTTTACGCCTGGGTATGGGCATAAGGGGGGTGCGGGGGGCTTGCCCCCTGTCCTTTGGATATCCCCGCCCTATCAAATACCCCGATTTCCTAGACCCTGAAATTCGAAATTCCTAATTGAGTCTTTGCTATTCCGCGGTCTCGGCGATGCAAAGGCTCTCGTTCCACTGGAACGGCACTTCCTGGTGGTTGAAGAGGATTTTCTTGGGCTTTTCGGGAGTGGCGACAGTGAGTTTCCAGGTCTTGACCTGGGAAGAACCCTGGGTATCGGTAGTGACCTCCACCACGCCGTCCTTGTTTTGGGTGGTGATGGCAGTGAGGGTGAATGCGCCCTTTTCGAAATCGAAGGAGACACCGTCGTCCTCGTAGAGCGTTCCCTGTGAGGGCGTGCTGCTGGGGAAGAGATAGAGTTCCACCTCATCCAGGGGGCGTTCCTTTCGATACTGCATGACGGGGCCGAAGGGAATGACTGCGCCCTGCCGCACCAGGAGATTTCCGCCGCGGTTTTCGGGCCAATCGAGCTGGAGGGTCTGGTTTCCGGCGTAGGTCTTTCCGGTCCAGAAGTCCTTCCATTCGCCCTCGGGAAGGTAGATCTCGTGCTTGTAGATGGTGACCAGCAGATCCCGTCCCAGGAGATACTCGTGGAGGATACCGCGGCCCTTCCGGTCGTTCTGGAATTCCAGCGTGAGGGGCCGCATGACGGGGATTCCGGTGAGGGTGGCCTCCCGTGCCGCGCTGTAGATATACGGGATGAGCCGTGAGCGGAGGCACGCATAGAACTTGTGGAGTTCCCGGAGCTTCTCGCCCTGCAGCCACGGCATACGGAAGTAGCTCCAGCTGTTGATCTGGCTCCAGGGCTGCAGATATCCAAAGTGGATGCCCTCGGGCTCGGCGACCTCCATGTCATTGGTGCACCAGCTGTGTCCCACCAGGGAGGTATTGAGCATGGAGCCCAGGGTCTCCAGGCGTCCGCCCACATCGCCCGTCCAGGTGCCGCAGTGGCTCTGGAACCCGACCCATCCGGAGGGCGTGAAGACCACGGGTCGACGATGCGTGTATTCCGCAAACCCCTCCCACATCTGGCGCGCGTAGAGGAGCGGATAGAGATTATGCATCTCGGCATCGAGCATGCCATTTCCGTAGACGCGATCGGGATGCGTGCAGACCTGGAAGGCGCCGTCCTGCTTGAAGAAATCCGCGCCCCAATCCACGAACTTCTTCAGATGCTGGAACCAGGGCTCGTCCTTCTTGGTGAGCGTATCGGCATATCGGGGACCCGCGAAATGCAGATCCAGCTCGGCCAGCTCGTCAAAGACGGGTTCGGTGGGCTTGCCGTCGTTCGACTCCGTAGCGCGGGACTTCTCCTCCGCCTGGACCTTCCGCTCTTCTTCGTAGGAGAGATCGTATTCATTGCAAAGCCAGAGTTCCAGATGGAAGCCCATGCGCTTGAGGGCCTGGATCCAGGTATGGCGGCAATTCTGCGCCAGCTGCCAATCCGGCAGGGGGAAGCGCTCCATATTCCAGCCCTTCTCCGTGCTGAGATCGTAGTGTTTCGACATCCAGCCGGGCTCCAGACCGACGAGATCGCAGGGGATGCCCTCCTGACGGAAGCGAGAGGCATTCTCCAGGACCTCGGCGTCATTGGCGGTCTCGCGGCAGATGAACCAGAGGCCGAAGGCCCACTCCGGCGGCAGCTGCGGCCGTCCGGAGAGCGCGGTATACTGCCGCAGGCAGTCCTTGAAATCGGTCGCCGCGAAAACATAGAAGTCCACTACCGCGCGCTCGTCCTTCCAGCCGAAGCGGTCGGACTGCGTCTTCGCCATATCGAAGATCACGCAGTGGGTGGAATTCACCACCACGCCATAGCCCTTCGTGGACATAAAGAAGGGCACGGGGCAGTAGGAAGAGACATTGGAGACCCAGCAGATCGCCTTGTGTCCCCGGTGATAGAGATGCTTTCGGGTCTGGTCGCCGAAGCCCACCCAGTCCTCGTCATCCTGCGCACGGAAGCCCACCTGCGCCGCCTTGCGACCCAACAGCGCGTCCGTCATCTCCAACAGCGTCTCGCCCTTCCCATTCTGGCAAAGGATCATGCCCTTGGCGTCGCACTGGACACTCAAGGCACCACTGGACCACTTTCTGCCGCCGTCGGGCAGCGCCTCGGGGGCGATTTCCAGGGGCTCGGGCTCCTGGATGAAGTGATAGCGGTTCAGCCCCGTGCCCTCGAATTCGCGATATTGCGGGAAGAGCTGTACGCGCGCCAGGGTAGGCGTGAGGAAGCGGACCTGAAGGCGGCTGCCCTCGGAAGTAGTGAAGACGGAATCCATGGGGAA
>CAZMWS010000016.1:0-10642 GCA_964570085.1 uncultured Lentisphaeraceae bacterium
AGAAAGCGAGACTCCAGTTCCTGCTGCCTTGATCTAGTTCTCCCCTAAAGCCCTCCCCCATTAGGGGATCTCATCCCAGGGGCTCCCGCTCATTTCCCGAGCAGGAGCCCCCTCTCTTTTTCCCAAAATCACACTATTTTCGCGCAAGTGCTTGAAAAAAAAAAACTTATGACATAGTATTCAAGTCGTCGGATAGAGATCCATACCGGAATATTGCAATCCCTTCCTTGTACAACCCAAATGACACACGACACAACTGAAGCCACGAAAGCTCCCACCTCCAAGGCCAAGGGAATACTCTTTCATATAATTATCTTTGTCGCGCTTTTGTTTCTGACGAGTGGTATCATTTCAACTATTGTAGTCCATAAAATCATAACATCGGAGCAATTTGCACAGCGGGAAGTCAAACCTCGTGAATCGATCAAGATCCCCGTTGATTATGTGGCATCTGCGAAGCAGTTCTTTTCCCTTCCCGTAGAGTGGAAATTTGCCGCCGGGGACACTGTATCAGCGCAGGGAATAGGGGCAAGGATCGACAGTATAAAAGATGCCTTTCCGAATGGGAAAGAGATTTATGTCATCTTCACAGGAAAGGCCTACTTTCTCAACAACGAAGTCACGAGCGAATACGACCTATCGCTCCGCTCAAAACTATCCGTGTATCCGGATAGCGGCACATTGAAAATCGCTGGCATTGTCTCTGACGATCTCGCTGTTTTCGATGCCTCCCAAGAAGAAGCGGCGCGGCTGCGCGAATACGAAACACAGATCATGCATGAACTGACAAAGAAGTGTAGTCTGGAGTTTATGAGTATTCCGCAGAATGCAACAGAACTCAAAGGGATGAGCCTCAACGAAATCACCTTCTATCTCGACTAGAAAGATGCTATTTAGAACTATCATTCTTTTTCTATTCATCGCACAGCTAGCATGTTTTGGACATGCAAGCTACAAACTACACTATTATGACGACATTTGTGTCTTCAATGGATTTGAGAGCCCAGAATTTTTTGAATTATGCAAGCAGGTAAACTCCGGATTGGATTCGGATCTTGCAAAGGCCTTCAGAGACGCGGGTGGAATCCTTCCTGGAGGTCCTGCGAAACACCGTATTCTTGGGCATGGATGGTCGCTGAATGGCTCCATACCCAAAGACGTATTACAAGAATTCGACAAGGTAAAACCTGGTCAGAGCAAAATCTTCATAAAAGTCTGGAAAGAGCATGTCAGGAAAGTTACTGCCGAAGTCCAGAAACTCACTGGTCTTCCTGCAAAAGAAGCTTCTGCTCTCGCAGATCTACTGCATGAAATTCATCTTTTGGGAGATTTGACGCCAGACAATGTTGATTTAGCGCATGTTCTAAAACGAAAGGACATTCAAAAGAATATTCTAAAGGATTGCGAGATATTATTTGGAAAGAATGCAGAGTTCACAAAACACCTCCGTTCCCTCCTCAAGAAGATTCCCAAGCGGGGACGCGACATGCAACTTGTTGCCGGTGAAATTATGGATGCTCTATACAATAGTGGTGCGGGGGAAGCCCTTCGAACCATTCTACCGAAAGACTCGCTAATCAAATACACCGACGAAGCAGCCAAACACGCCACCAAAAGGATAGCAAATCGCGCCATTACAAAAATCCCTGAAATAACATGGAAAGAATCTTCGAAGGGAGCCTTGGCAAATTCCTTACCGAAACCAAATGCTGTAAAAACGACAAAGGGTGTCCTGCGAGAGACCATTATCAAAGGGAAGCCAGTACACACCCTTAGCTTTCGGGTTCCAAACTCAATAAAAGTCGGAGCAGCAGCGGGAATCGTTACCCTGATCATGACAGAAGGAATGACGATCTACTCTTTTGCAGAGGGAGATATCACGGAGGACGAATTCCAAAGAGAGACAATAAAGAACATTGGTCGTGCCGCAGTGGTTGGAACAACCACGACTGTTTGCGTCGCCTTGGGTTGCACTCCCGTCGGGTGGGTCGTAATCGGTGTTGGCTTCGGCGCAGAGATCGCCTACGAAGTCGTTTTTAATTGTGTTATGGAGAAACTTGAGTCTCCTGCGATAACCATGGAAGACATCTTGGGGACTCTCCCCACAGAAATTCAACGCCGTAGGACATTCCTCGAACCTGCCCAAAGCGAAAGCTTCCTTGAACTTAATAACTCACATAAAAAAAAGTTCCTCGATTACTCACAATCACAGGAGTCGTTCCTTGATTATTCAGGTTCCAATAGCTCTTTCCTTGACTACTCAACCCCCAATAAATCCTTCCTTAAATAGCACTCCGAGCATGAAGAACTTCTATCTTATCTCTATCACTTGTGCGCTTCTCTTTGCATGTTGCGCATGCGTTTCCACAAAAAACAGCACACCACAACAGACGAGCGAATTGCTTGAGCCCGGATCAGTCACCGCTGAAGAGAACCCAAAAGAAATCATATACTCAGATGGCACATACTCAGATGGCACATTCAAAATTATCGAAGAAAAGACCGGAGAGAATGCCCTTCATTTTGAAGTCCTAAATGACAACGCCGACATAGAAGACCTCGGTTCATTCAGCGTTGCGTTCTACAGGCAGTATTTCAGCCGCAAGTTGCGTTCAGGAGAAGCCTTATCCGAGACCGACCTACAGTTGCTTGATTTCTGTGCTGACACCCAGCTTGAGGCATTATCTTTCTACACAGTCGTTCTATTTTCTGACATGATTGAATATGTCCCGCAGCCTCAACAGAAGAATGAAATAGCCCCCAAAAAGGCACCTTCCAACATGACATTTAAGCAGGAAGTCCAGACAGCCTGCCAAAAACTTGAAGAAAACTTTTACTACTCACATTCTCAACTCCGGCAGAAAATCAGGGATTTCGGAAAAGACTTCCAAAAAATTCCACGGGATTACATAAACCAAGATTACGACAATATCTGCAAAATAGGTAGAGAACAAATTAAAAGCGATTTTGGACAATTCGCAAAAAATTACAGTCCTATAGTTAGTTTAGCTCATCCTTTATCATTTATTATTTTTTATACTTGTTTTCTTTGGGATTGGGATGGCTATGATGCAACAACTCCCAGTTTAAGAGCATATCAAAACTATAACACGCAAGCATATACCTCACACATAAAATGGAGTTCACTCTATCAAGATAACTTGACGGTAAAGTTAAACGACTTAAAGAAAATCTACGACGAGACTGGATATTACACAAAGCTAACAGAATCTCCACGATCTCGTAGAGGCGTAGACGACTTCCGCTTAAAATACGCACAAAAGCTTTACACCACATTAGATAATATGAACTATGTGTATAATGACTTGCCGTTCTCTGTGTTTATGAAAAAAGCATATGCTGACGTGCAAGCGTGCAAAGGATTCTGGAATGACAATGAAGAAGATATGATGCGGGTAGCACACGAATTAAACATGCGGATGTCAGACACCAAAATGTTAAGCAAACTAAGTTCACAATACAGCGTTAATCTATATACTCAATTCTTACAATTGCTCAAAAATGAGCTATCAGAGAATGAATACAAGACACTTCAAACAGAGGCCAAGCTTTATAAAGTCGGTCAATTAGCAGACACACCCCTAGAAGAAAACACATTGACGCCAGCGGAATAACTCCTCCCCCCTGCTACATTATCCCGCATTGACGCGGCCCTGGTGCGTGTTGTGCATGCGTGCCGGGGCTTTTTGTGTGGGTGATGTGTGTCTGTCTGGAGGAGTGAGAAATGTCGAAGAAGAGTGAGCGCGCGAAGCGTGAGGCCTTGAAGGGGAGTGCGTATGCGGCGGCGCTGCGTGAGGTGCGCCGGGCAGAGGCGCGAGGGTTGCGTCGGCGTCAGCGCAGTGAGGAGGGCTTCAATGAGTTCGTCATGTTAGCGCAGAAGTGTCTTTTGAAGAAGCGGAAGGAGATTTCCTTCAACGAAGAGAATCTCTCCGCGCTGGTCGAAAAGTGTCAGAGTGCCTGGAATGCGGGGCTTGTCGCCAAGTCGGAGGAGCAGCTGGTAGCGTTCCTTGACAAGAACTACCCCGCTGACGCAGGGGATCGGGAATTGATCCGGGAGCTCATTCTCCTGAAGCAGAAGAGATTCCCCGATGCGGACCTGGAGGTATGGAATGCCAGAGTCCTGTTCGAGGGCCACTCCCATCCGCAAATCGAATTCTATCTCGCAAACGTGGGATCCCAGGAGCAGGATGACCAGGACAGTACAGCAGAGTCCGCAGGCGACTCCGCGCCACATCCTGAAGAGCAGTAGAGTCTTGTCCTACTCGAGGCGGAGGAGCGGGGGCGGCAGCCACCGTCCTTTCGATTTTGGCCCGCGCTATCAACGGCGCCTTACCCTAGCGCCTTACAGCCCCCCAAAACAAGCGCTTTATGCAAGGGGGGATATCCAAAGGACTGGGGGCAAGTCCCCCCGCCCCCCTGCTAGGGGGAAATAGTACCGCGGCAAAGAGCGGCGGAGAAGCCGCGCAGCGACCGCTCAATTAGCCACTAGCCACTGATTGCTAAGTACTTACGGCGCGCCAAAGCGTGTCGTTGGCGGAAGAGCGCCTGCGGCGCCTTATAGCTAGCCACTACCCACTGAATGCCAAGTACTTGCGCGCGCGGTTGGGCGTGCGCAGGGCGCCCGGCTTCGTCTCGCCGATGCGGCGCATCGCTTGCATCGGCTCGGCTAGACGCCGGGGCATTTTTGCCTGCGGCAAACTGGTGGAGGCGCGGGGAGTTGAACCCCGGTCCTGGAGAGACTTCCTGCCGGTCTCTACATGCTTATCCCGTCGTTAATCTTAGTCCACTGATTTGGTGGCGGGCACCCGTCGGTGGAAGCAGCGTGCTGTTCTTTCTCGCTGGTAGCCCCCGCCTGCCCGGGGCCCCTGGCCAGCCTGATACTTACGCCTCGACCGTCATCAGGTATCGCGGAGGAGACGTCGCGGGCTATGCCGCGAATGCGTACTCGTTAGTGTTCGCAGTTACTTTTTTGACCGATGATTAAGGAGGCCAACGATCATCCTCCGCATGCAACCCGCTTTCCGCCTTTTCAGTCGAGACCGTTTCGCCCCCGAAAGGAATAGGTGAATAGGGATCTGCGGGTACTATAAATCGTTAGGGGGATTTCCGCGGCTTCAGAGGCTTTCCGTGCATTATATTTTCTTGACGTCACGCGCGCCCGCAGGAGTACTGTGCCCTTTTTGGATGGGTGGAAGCAATTTTCTTGCGGTCTCTGCGTTTTGCGCGGTTGCCCGTGGGCATGAAGGGGCATGGGCCTACGCCCCTTTTTCCTTTCTCCTGCCCTCTCCGGTCCTTTTTTGTTTTCGGAGGTCGTTCAGATGAGTCACAGCCAGGAAGACATCCAGAGATTTCTTGCGCACATCCGGAAAACCATCGCGGACAGTGAGAATTTGGTCTCGCAGGCGGAATTGCGGATTGCGGAGACGGACCGGATGTTGGAGCGCCAGGGTCTGACCCGTGAGCAGGTGCTGAACCTGCGTTTTAGCGAGAGTCAGATGGAGGCGGCCAATGCGGAATTGAAGCGTCGTGGCATGGATCCCCTGGAGAAGTGGTCTGGCGTGGAGGACTCCCAGGCGGACGCGATTCGTCCCGCCAGCGACTACGCCAATGCCGCCTCGGCGTCCACGCCCTCCGCCAATGCCCCGACTCCCGATAGCGATTTGGAGAATCGTCAGAAGAAGTTCGGCATGATGATGAAACCTTTCCAGATCTGATGTGTAATCAAGGGTGACGTAGCCTTTTTTCCCCTCATCCTTGAATTCACAGGAGAATGACCATGGATATCAACAAGATCGCCAACCGAATTGCCGCCGGCGTGCAGTCCGCGCAGGAGCAGAGCATCCAGACCTCGCAGCAGGAGGGCGCCTCCGCCATCCTGGGCGGTGCCTCCGTGACCGTGACCCGCGGCGCCTCCAGCGATTTGGAGCGACTGGTCTTGCGTCTGAAGAGCGAGAGTGCCGAGACCCGACAGGATTTGGCGCAGCGGCGGATCTCGCTGCTATCCACCGTGCTGGACGGCATGGCGGAGCGCGTCTCCAAGAAAGAGCACGACGCTCTGCTGGAGATCGAGGGCCTCGAGAGTGCGAACACCACCCTGGCATCCGACATCGCCTCCCTGACCGCCTCGAAGGCCACCGCGATTGCGAATCGGGATGCGTTGCAGGCGCAGATCGAGTCGCTGGAGAAGCTGACGGAGAACGAGATCAAGAATGGCGAGGAGCACCGTGAGCTCATTGAAAAATTGAAGGCTCAGAAGGCCGAAGAGGACGCGAAGATCCAGGCCTGCGAGAACGCCATCTCCGCCAAGAGCGCGCAGATCACCGCCAACACTGCGAAGATCTCCACGCTGATCTCCGGCGTGGGTGCCGCGACCCTCCGGGAGGTCTCTGCCGCAGTGAAAGCGGCGGCGGGTTCAGACGAGCTTGCGGAGCCGGAGGAGACCGAGAGTGCCTCTGAGCGTGAGAAAGCGGAGAAGAAGGCGGAGCTCAACGACCCCGCCGCGGTGCTCCGTGAGGCGCTGGACCGTCTGGATGCCGAAATTGAGAAAACCCTTGAAGAGAACCAAGCCATCAAGGCCTGAGGGCCGGGAGACAAACGCCATGCAGCAGAAAATTGACATCGCGAAGATTGCAGAAGCCGCCCGGGCATTTGCGCAGGACGGCGCCACCCTCAAGCAGCTCAAAGGCGTAACCAACGAGGAGCTGGATGCCGTCTACCACCTCGCCTTCGGATACTACCAGACTGGCCGCATCGAGGAGGCCGCGAAGCTCTTCCGGTTCCTGGTGCTCTTCGACCACCTGAATGCCAAATACTGGTTCGGCCTGGGAGCAGTCCAGCAGGTCGCCCGGGACTACCAGGACGCCGTGGTCTCCTACGGCTACAGCTCCTTCCTGGATCTCTCCAATCCCAAGCCGCAGTATCATGCCGCGGAGTGTTTCCTGGCGTTGGGTGACAAGCGCAGCGCCGCCAGTGCCATCGAGGCCCTGGAGGAATTCTCCGCCGCCGGCACCGAAGCCGGCCGGGAATACCGCGCCAAGGCCGCCGAGTTGCGCAAGCGCATCGGCGAAGAGGCCTTCGCAGAACTTGAGAAAGAAGACAAGAAACAGGCGTAACCTTTGCGCCTCCGCAAGTGTAAACCGTTTGGAGGTACGAAACAATGCCCGAAATCAATTCTCTCAATAGTGCAGCGGTCCAGCAGAATCTGGCCGCAGAAAACATGAAGCTCCTGGGCGCCAACACCGAGAAGGCGAAGGAGATCATTGGCAAGACCGTGGAGATCCTCTCCGGCGCCAACGTCCGCGTGAGCCAGGGCGGCACCGCCGGCGTGGACGGCAACAACAATCGCATCACTGGCGCCACTGGCGCACCCGCCCTGGACGATCCCGGCGATGTCAAGAATGTGGAAGCGAACCTGGAGAAGCTCATCGCGTATCTGCAATTGGAGAGCGAAGAGCAGCAGGCCGACGCCGCCAAGGAGCGCATCGAGAACCAGAAGGCTCGGTTGGACACCGAGCACAAGGACCGCATGGCGAAGATCGACGAATCCCTCAAGAAGATCGACGACGCCGAGAAATCCCGAAAAGTGAGCCGTTTCTTCAGCTGGCTGAGCGCCATCTTCTCCGTGATTGCGGCAGTAATCGTGACTGCGGTGACTGGCGGTGCGGCGGCGGGTTTCGCCATTGCGGGCGCCGCCCTGGCGGTGGGCTCCTTGATTGGCGAGGAGACGGGCCTGACAGACAAGCTAACGGAGAAGATTGCCGAGAGCCTTCAGAAGAGCGGCATGTCCAAGAATGACGCCCAGCTGAGGGCCGCGCTGATCGTGAATCTGACCATCATGGGCCTGGGGCTCATCTGCAGTGCGGGTGCCATGGTGAGCGCCTTCAAGGCGGGTGCGGACACCGTCAAGAACATCGGCACCCTCATGAAGACCGTGCAGAACATCTCCACCATCGCCAATACTGCGGTGGGCATTGGAGGAATGGTCTCCGGCGGCGTCTCCACGGCGATGAACTACCGCGCGGAGTCCTCCAAGGCGGAGGTCACCGAGCTCCAGAAATTCCTCACCATGATGCAGCAGCAGCTGGAGGACTCCGAGGAAGAGCTCCAGAATCTGCTGCAGCTCATCCAGCAGAGCGTCGGAAAGATCGCCGAGCTCATCGCATCGGCCACCGATACCAGCGGCGAGATCGCCAAGAACATCGGCGCCATGGCATAGCAGTTTCGTCCCCATAATGCAGGAGGACACGACAATGAACATCAATGCAATCAATGCGAGCGCCATAAATTTGGAGGCGCTCCTCTCTCCCCTGGGAGAGGTGCAGAAGACCACCGATGCCGCCACCGGCAAGGAGACCCTGACCCTCTCCGTGCAGGCGAACGGCACCACTGGTGCCTACAAGGTGGACTTTCCGCAGATGGAGACTCCCGGCGCCACGGCACCCGAGGTGCTGGGGAGCCTGATCAGCAAGCTCCAGTCGGATGGCGGCTTGAAGCTCACGGACGACCAGCTGAACACCCTCAAGGGCGAGGCGGAAAAGACCCTCGAAAAGACGGCGAAGGCCATCAATACCGTGTCCGCCACCTCCAAGGGCAGCGTCATGTTCGACATCTACAGCCTGATGGCGCTGCTCATTGAGGTGGCCCAGAAGCAGAAGGAGGCCAACCGCGAGAGCCAGCGCGCCCAGGACACCGCCATGCTGAAGGCGATCCAGAACCAGGCCGACCAGCAGATGGCCGCCGCGCGCATTGGACTCATCGTGGGCGTCGTCTGCAGCGCAGTCACCGTGGTGGCCTCCGCCGCCACCATGGCCGTGCAGTCCCATGCATTTGGGAAGCAGCAGCAGATCACCCGGGACTCCGGGCTTTCTGCGAGCAACACGAAGGTCTCCGCGCTGTCCAACACCGACACCGTCGCCCACGCCGAGGCGCATCTGAACACGGTGGAAGCGAAGGTAGGCGGCGAGGTCTCCGCCCGCGTGCAGGGCGAATTCGGCCAGCAGCTGGTGGATGACCAGGCCGGCAACCTCAGCACGAACTTCGATCATGCCCGCGCGGATTTGGCCACAAAGGACACCGCACGCACCACCGCACGCACCGAACTCCAGACCGCGCAGACGGAACTGGAGACCGTCCAGACGAACCAGCGGAATGCGCAGTCGGCGCTGGATGCCAAGAAAGCGGAGGTGAATTACGACGCCAAGGCGGCGCGTTTCCAGGAGCTGGATGCCGCGCACAACCAGAATCCGAATTCTGGCGAGGGCCTGGTGGAATGGGCGGCTGCGAAGGCCGATTTTGACGCTGCGAAGGCGGCAGTGTCGCCCCTGCAAAACCAGCTGGCCGCCGCCGACAACGCGGTGACCACTGCCCAGAACAAGGTGAACCTCAAGCAGAACGACGTCACCCTGGCCAACGAGGCATACGCCACCGCCAAGACGAACTTCCAGAATGCCAAGGCGGACTACGTGAAGACCGTCCAGGACATCGGCGACCAATACGCCGAGCGATACCAGACCGCGCTGGAGCGCCAGTCGAATCCGCCGGCAGGCGCAGACAAAGCGCAGCTCGCGCAGGATGTGCAGACCGCCCGTTCCGAGATGGAGATGGCGCGTGCCTACGAAGCGAAGTTGCTGGCCGCGGACGACGTCATGACCCCCGCCGAGCAGAAGGAGATGGTCATGGCCGCACGCGCCGAGGCCACCGCCACCTCCAACCAGGTCATCAACCGACTGGACTTCAAGCAGTTCGAGCACCGGATCCAGATCCTCGCCGGTTTGAATGGCATCATCTCCTCCCTGGGGCAGATGGGCCAGAATGTGGCACAGGGCATCAGCGGCATGAAGTCCGCCGAGGCCACCGCCACCGGCGCCGAGGAGAAGAGGCAGGAGACCCTGTCGCAGCAGAGCAAGGAGCTCTACGACGAAGAGCAGAAGCTCATCGACTCCGTGCTGCAGCTCATGCAGGCCGTCGCCCAGGCCGAAACGCAGTCCATGCGGGACGCCATCCAGGCGTAGGAGGAAGCGATCCATGTCGGGCTTGATCCAATCCCAGGAGATCCAGGGCGGCGCCGTCTACGGCGTCAAGCAGATGGAATACACCGTGGACGGCGTCTCCGGGAAGGACTACACCGCCGCCTTGACGGCGGCCGCCTTCCGGCAATCCGTCGCCATTGAGGACGCCACCGCCTCCTACGCGGAGGTGGTTCGGCAGCGCCAGAAGAAGGTCTCCGAGCTCGCCGAGGCGCTGGCAATCCTCACCGACAATGTGGCCACCCTCAAGACCGGCAAGGATGTGAGCAACGACGACTGGACGGATGCCACCACCGCCATGACGAAGGCCGCCGAAATCCTCGACAAATACGGGATCTCGCACAACATCGTCAAAGTGGAGGTCTTGGCGGTCCTCGGCCACGATGTCAGCCGCATCCAGCGTCGTTACGCACAGAAGACGCAGACGAACGTACAGTACGAGATGGACAAGGAGGACAACAACCTCCAGCAGGACCTCGTCACCCTAAACTCCTTCGTCTCCAAGCGCGACAACGCATATTCCACCGCCTCAAAGCTGGTGAAGAAGGCCGAGAACGCCGCGTCAAGCACCATTTCCAACATCGGAGGCTAACGAA
>CAZMWS010000016.1:10652-15870 GCA_964570085.1 uncultured Lentisphaeraceae bacterium
AACGAAGATGTCCACAATAACCACCACCCCAGAAGAAGGCGTCAAGCTCTCCCAAGACTGGGGCGTTAAATTCTACGACTACAAAATTGACGGCAAGAGTGTCGATTTCCAGGACCTGATGGTCGCCGTCGCCACGAATCGTGCCGCCGCGGTAGAGAAGGAGGTCACTCCCCTCACCTCCATCATCCGCAACCGCAACAAGGAGTTGGAGACCCTGGGGTCCCTCCTCTCCATCTTCTCCCAAACACAAGCGAAATACGACAGCGATGCCTCCGGCAGCTCCAAAGCCGCGGTCTCCGGCATCACCGCCGACATGATTCCCCTGGCCGCCGAGGCCTATAAGCGCAAGGGTGGCGAATCTGAAAGCACATTAAGCTGGTGGAACAGTGAGTGGACCAAGGCCTCCGTGGAGGGCATGGTCTCCATGCTCAAGTCCATGATAGACGAGCGCAACAACGAAGCGCAGACCGACATGAGCCGGCTGCAGTCGCTGGTGGATCGCCGTGACGAATCCTTCACCACCGCCACAAACCTCATGAGCGCCGTCAGCGATACCCGCAGCAACCTGATCCGGAACCTGTAATTCTGACCGCCCGCAGGACGCCCTACCCCTTTTTTCCTTTAGGGACGCCTTGCGGGCCGACCCATTTTTCGGAAAACCCGCGTTTTCTCACAGACGGAAAGCCTGGCAATGTCCATTACAGTAGACACCATCGCCACCAACCGGTACGCCCCCGAGGGCGCCCAGGAGATCAATCTCTACTCCACGGGGCTGGAGGGCGGAAGCAACCTCACCCTGGGACAGCTGGTCATGGCGGTGTGCATTCGCGCCGCCGCGGTCTACGAGTCCCAGAGCGTGACGAAGATGAACACCATGACCGCCGGCTCCCTTAAGCTGGACGACGCGGCCGATTGGCTGGAAAAGATCGCCAGCGGTAGCTTCAAGACCGGCGACGAAGATTCCATAGCGGTCCTCAAATTCCTCACGGAGACCATGGGGATTGCGCAGAGCGAGCTCCCGTGCGGCGCCTCAGTCGTTGACGGAAGTGCCCCGAAATACTTCCTTGAAGTCGACACATACGACCAACGCATGCAGGCGGCCAGTGCCCTCAAGAACAAGATGGAGGCATTGGCCCGGACGCAGCAGCAGGACATGATTGACCTGCAGACCATGGTCAACCGGCGCGACGTGGCATACTCCACCTCCTCCAATGTGGTAAAGGCCATGGGCACCTCCATGACCGGCGAGGCAAACAATTTCTAGCGGAGATACGAAAATGGCAGACGACTCCACCCCAATCGGCGTCAGTGTCGAGAAAATCAATCTCTCGATGTTTGAGGATACGTCGAAGATCCTTGATTGCTACCGAGATAAAAGTGACACCTCCGCCAGGCTTACCGCCAATACCTACACCTACACCTACACCGTAAAAAGTGCGGAAGGAGTGGAGGGAACAAAGTCTCTCACGGGACTCTCCATTGGGCAATTGGTGATGGCCATCTGCCTCCAGCGGGCTTCCGAATTGGAGGCGGAAATAATCGAAATGATGCAGGAGATGGAGAATACCTCCACGCGCCTGGAAGAACTCTCCGACATTGAATCCAATGTTGTGAATGAGATCCAAAATAACAAAAAAACCGGCTACACCTTTACAGAAGATGAATTCAATGTGTTATTCAATGAAGGCATCTTAACGCAGACAAAAAAGGAAGATGGCACGTTTGAAACCCAGACATGGATCACCGCCAACGGCGATTCCAGCGCAACTTACATATCGTACGACGACTTCATCACGAAGATTGAGGCGAAGATGGACGAGAAGAACTCCTTCTCGCAGGAGAAGATGATTGAATTGCAGTCGTACACCAACAAGCGTGACCAGAGTTACGACATGGTCTCCAACATCTTGAAGAGTCTGAACACCGTGTTGATTGGCAACGCGAACAACATGTAGGTTGTGCAGAGTGTGCGTGCGATGACCCAGTCCCTGGAGAGATTTCTAAAAGCGATCGGCTATCCCGACAAAGTGGATAGTGATGGTGCCTCGGCGGCCTTGCTGGTGGATGGCGCGGTGGTATCTTGCGAGGACCGCGGGGATCGTCTGGTGCTGTCCTTTGACCTAGGCGAGGAGGCCTCCGGAGCCTCGTTGCCGCGGTTTGCGCAGTATGCGGCCGGGCGAATCTTGAAAGAGGACGCGGTATTGGCATTTGGTCGTCTGGGGGCGCGTGAGACCTGTTTTCTCTGGCAGGACGCCCCCGCGGACGCGGCGCCCGGCGAGCTCCTGCATTTTTTCGAGAGTTTCCTGAATTCGTGCGACTGGTGGCGGGAGCGCTGTGGCGGGCATGCAGAGAGTAGCGAAGACCTCCCGTTATCCCCGGATAAGACAATGATGATAAGGCCGTAGGAGAAAGAGCGTGAAAGATTCCCTCACCCACAACGACCGCGAGCAACGCAATGGCCGCGGGGAGCATTCCCCACGCCATTGCGTATTTGCGTTGAATATCCTGCTGTGCCTCCTGGCATTCCTGACGGCATCCTTGCCGGCTGCGCAAATCCCCTGGAAGCTAGAGACTTATACCCTGGTGGCACGGGACATGGACCTGCGTACCACCTTCGATACCTTTGCCGCCGCACAGGAACTCTCCGTCGTCATGTCCCCCTCCGTCACCGGAGTCTTCTCCGGAAGCTTCAAGGATATCCCCTCCGGCGAATTCCTGGAGCGTCTGGCAACGGCGCACAACCTGATTTGGTATTACGATGGCGCCGCGCTATACATCTACGGCGCCGGCGAGATCTCCACCATGCTGTTGGACCTCAAGTATATGCGCGCAGCGGAAGTGCGGGAGATGATTTCGGAGCTGGGCGTGGAGGACGCACGGTTCCCATTGAAGACCGCCTCTGACGACCAGCTGCTGATGGTCTCCGGACCGCCCCGCTATGTGGCGCTGGTGGCCGAGATGGTGGCAAAGGCGGACAAGCTTCGGGAGAATCGCGTGCGCACCGAGGTCGAGACCCGGATGTTCCCCCTGGCCTACACCTGGGCCGACGACGTCAGCTTCGATGCCGAAAGCCCCGAATCCAGCCTGACCATCAAGGGCGTGGCGACCCTCCTGAAGGAGATCATGGATTCCTCCGACAGCGGCGTCCGCACGCGGGACACCGCCAGCAAGGAGGAGCTCTCGGATCTGGAGATCGCGCAGCTCTCCGCCATCCGCCCCGTCATCCGCGCGGAGAACCGCCTCAACGCCGTCATCGTCCGGGATGCCGTCAGCCGCATGCCCATGTATGAGCGGCTGATTGCGCAATTGGATGTGCCCCAGAAGCTGGTGGAGATCGACGTCACCGTGGTGGAGCTCTCCCAGGAGAATGCGCTGGACTGGCAGCTCTCCCTCTCCTACAGCGGCACCCACGGCCGCTCCAACTACGGCGCCGGACAGAATGCGGCGAATCTCTTCAGCACGGACTCCATCGCCGGAATGGGTCTGGCGGGCGCCCTGACCCACGTCCACTCCACCTGGGCGCTGGCCACCTCCCTGACCGCATTGCGGGAGAAGGGGAAAGCGCGGAACATCTCCCGGACCTCCCTGCTCACCGTCAACAACATGGCCGCCGAGATGACCGACACGCAGTCCTACCACACCAAGGTAGTGGGCACCGAGGTCGCCACCCTCCAGGAGGTCTCCGCCGGCACCACGCTACAGGTCAAGCCGCGAATCCTCCCCGCCACCATGCCCGATTCCCCCGATTGCGTCTGGCTCTCCCTGGAACTGGATGACGGCGGCTTCGAATCCATCTCCGTGGACTCCATGCCCATGACACGCTCCTCCACCCTCACCACACAGACCGCAGTCTTCATGGACGAATCCATCATGCTGGCCGGATATCTGCGGGACATCGAGGAGGACGCCGGATGGGGCATCCCATACCTGCGCGACATCCCCTGGATCGGATGGATCTTCGGCGGAAAGTCCTCCAAGAAAGAGACCGTCCAGCGCATGTTCATCATCACTCCCCACATCGTCGACTTGAACCAGGAGACCCTCCTCCGACTCCAGGGAACCCGCCTGCGCGACACCACCGTCGCTGACGAAGTCGCAAAGAATCTCGATGAAGACGAGGAGGACGAGGAGGAGCAGAAGGACGCGGAGTCCCAGGTCGTGGACGAGAGCACTACCACTACCACCGCTCCCCAGGACGCCGAACAGAATGCGGCTCCCGCGGTGGAGCCCACGCAGGCTCCCGCCGTGGAGACGCAAGGAGAGTAGTAGTGGGCGTTTCTGCGGCCACAATTGAGAGTGGCTTCGCCTCTGTAGGCGAGGGCCTGTGGCTTTTGGCGCGTAGCCAGCCCGCCGCATACTCCGGCGTCGTCCGCCGTCTGCGTCGCAAGGGCTGGTTTTTGCGGGACCGCGGCTTTCTGGAGCAAGTGGAGCTCTCTGCGGGAGTCGAGAAGCCGAAGAAGGGCGCTGAGAAAGCGGAAGTCCCGATGTCTTCGGCGCCGGTGTGGGCGAAGTGCTCCTGTGCCTCGCAGCCATTCTTGACCCACATTCCCTGTGCAGCGGAGGTCTTCGCCGTCTCGGAGAAGGTCCTTTTGGCTCCTGCGGATTCCTGGAAGGCTGCGAAGACCGTGAAGCCGATTCCCATGAGCGCGCGGTTCTCCTTCTGCGTCACGGAATTTTCTTCGGAGTGGGTGGTGCTTGCCACCCGTTCCCGCACGCTGAGACTTTCCTTAGCCGAAGGCGAGACCATCTCGGTTCGTCCGGAAGCGGCGGTTGCCTGGACCACGAAGATGCCCACGGGCTTCTGCCCGCGGCTTTCGCTGTGGGACCTGCTGTTGCCGCGGGGTCCCGCCCAGATGGCGCTCACCTTCTACGGTCCCGGCATTGTCTGGATTGAGGGCGCTGGCGACCGCAAGGCGGAACTCCTCCCTGGAAGGAGGCCCCGCAATGTCTTTTGACGCAGCACAGATCCTCCGGCACGCATACGCCTCCGGCACCTCCGGCGCCATGGCGGCGGGGCTCTCCGAACTAGACCGCACGCAGGCCGCGAATGTCCGCCGCGGCGAGCTCATGGGCACCTCCTTCACCGTGGAAAATGACCCCATGGCGGAGCTCATGGACTCCATGGAGGAGCTCTCCTTCCAGTTTGAGGAGAAGGAGGCCAAGCGCGTGCGCGACCGGAAGCTCGGCGAAATGCAGGGCCCCCGAACCGCACTGGCCC
>CAZMWS010000017.1:0-15790 GCA_964570085.1 uncultured Lentisphaeraceae bacterium
ATATTAGTCGACGGTGATGGCCTCGGCGGGGCAGGCACCGGCGCAGGCGCCGCAGGAGACGCAGGTATCCGCGTCAACGACGGCCTTGTCGCCATCCACCTTAATCGCGCTCACAGGGCAGGTTCCCTCGCAGGCGCCGCATCCCAGGCACTTGTCGGCATCAACTTTAGCAGCCATTGTGTTGTTTTCTCCAAAGGTTGTCCGCTTCCCCCCGGCGGAGCGCCGTTTTTGGGAAATCGGTTGTGTGTGTTGTGTTTTTCTCCCCTTCCGAGGCGTCTCCATTTCTGGAGAGATTCGTCCGTGGGAGGGAATGTTGGATAAGATACCGCGGAAAGCTCAGTTTGCCAAATCCCGGCAGGCCTGGTAGATGACCTGGAAGAGCGGTGCCACCTGGTCCAGATTGAGGCTGGAGAAGGCGACGCGGAGATTCTGCTCGCCCATGGCGATGGTTCCGGCGCCATAGTGATCCAGCAGATGCCGCCGCACGGCGTCGGCGCCCAGGGCATTCAGGTGGATGCACATGAAGTATCCGCTATTAAAGGGATAGGGACGGAAGTGCTCGGCGTATTCCGGGTGATCCTGGAAGACCTTCACGGTCTCCTGATAGCGCTCCCGCATGATCTGCGCGCAATGCTCGCGCTGGTCGTAGAAGGCGGGATTCCGGAGCGCGCGATCCACCACGCGCTGGGAGAGCGCGGAGCAATTGCTCACAGTGGCGCGGATCTCTCCGGCGGCCTTTGCCTCCAGGGCGGAGAAGAGCGGGCAGTCGTCGGAATCGGCGCCGCCAACGGCGAAAGAGAGGAATCCCACGCGCAGACCCCAGACATAGCACTCCTTGGTGGCGGCATCCGCCTTGATGGCCACCAGATTCCGGGAGCGGTTGGCCAGCTTCACGAAGAGCGACTGCTTCATGGAATCGGGAGCGTAGAAGAGTCCGAAATACGCATCGTCCACTAGGGCGACAATCCGGACGCCGCGCTCGGCGGCCGCCAGGAGGGCATCGGCCAGTGCCTGTCCCTCTGCCTCGCTGGGGGTATATCCCGTGGGGTTGTTGGGGAAATTCAGGATCACCAGGCGCTTTTCGCCGGGCTTCGCCTGATCCAGGAGCGCCTTGAGGCCATCCACGCCCATGCCGCCATCCCGATTGAAGAGGGGGAAGAAGCGGAGATCCGCCTGGAGGCGGTCGTCGAAATTCAGCAGGTAGTTATCCCAGTTCAGGTCGGGCATGAGGACCACGTCACCGGGATCCACAAAGAGATCGCCCACCAGAGAGAGCGCCTGGGTCAGGCCATTGGTGACCACCGGCAGGGAGAAGGGCACGCCCGCCAGGGAGGGATTGTCATGAAGGATCTTCGCCTTCCAGGCCTCGCGGAGGCTCTTGATACCATAGGAAGGCGCGTAAAGGAGCGCGTCATTGGGGGGGATGCCGGGGAGGCTGTCCATGACGCAGGGGAGATTCATGGCGGTCTTGTTCTCCAACGCCGTTCCAATGGTGGCATTGAAGTTCCCCGCCAGCTTCTTCGCCTCTGCGGACTGGCTCAGAATGCCCTTGCTGGGAAAATACATCCGCTTCCCTAAACCCGACAACATCTCATACACGGTCGGATTCACGGAACAGATCTGTTCTTGTAGGCGTACGGCTAGCTCGTTCATCAGTATCTCCTTGCTCCCCCAGCACAAGAGGGGGGTGACGTAAAGCCCCATAATCTAACCCCAAAATATCACCCTAGGAACGCCGACCCCAGAATTGGGGATTTCCTGCGAAAGCAAAAGCATAGCAGGCCCCCACTACGGATCTAGCAGGGGAGCGGGGGCGCAGCCCCCGTCCGTTCGTTATTTTCTTTTCAGTAATGCGTACGCAAACCTATAGGGCAGGGAAATCCAAAGGACGGGAGGCTACCGCCCCCGCACCCCCTCAACGATGCTGGGAGCATCGTAAGTACTTAGCAACTAGTGGCTAGTGGCTAGTTATAAGGTGCCGCAGGCGCCCTTCCGCCGCTAAAATAGCGGCGCCACTTGCGCGCCTAAGCGCGCATTCTGTACGCGCCGGTATTTTCCGGCGCGGGGTTTCGCCAGGAGCGAAACCCTGGCCTAACTTCCTCCTTCCTCCTTCCTCCTTTTTCAACACAAAAGGGCCCCTTACGAAGATCGGAAGGAGCCCTTTTTGCGATTATGGCCGGGGGTATTTACTTTGTCGGATCGTCGGACTCGACTTCCTCGACCACTTCCTGATCGGCGAGGGAGACATTTCCGGAGACGCGTCCGTCATCGAGGACATTCACGCTTCTGCGGGCTTCCAGATCACGGAAGAGGCAGAAGAGGTCCTTGATGCCTCCGATACCGAACCACACGGTGGTGACTGCGGCAACGAAGAGCGGGAGGATCATGTTGAAGAACAGGAAGTATGCACTCCACCACTTGATGGGCCAGGGAGTGACGGCATTCCAGACTGCCACCACCACGAAGCCGAAGAAGAAGCTGATGACGAAGGAGTGGAGGAACAGTCCGATGGCGATGGCCTTATCACCCTTCGTATACTCGGGAGTGATACCAACCACCTTCTTGAAGACATTGCCCCAAGTCCACTGGAACTTCTCGGGAGCAGGAGTGCCCTCGGGAGCGTAGGCGCCGCGATGGAGCATACGGTCCATATTGAAGTCCTCCTTGCAGGTGACCAGGGAGACAATCACGTAGAGGATGATGGTGAAGACATTCGCGAAGAAGAGGTATTCGATGGCGTTCACGGGGAAGCGCAGGGGATCCATCTTCCAGACGATCCAGTCGCCGAAGGGCGCGCTGAGGATGCGGAACATGGAGCCCACGAAGCCATCGAGGCCATAATTGACCAGGAAGGGATAGACGATGTCGGCCCAATTGCGGCTCAGCAGGATGTATCCCACACTGCCAATGATACCAGCCCACAGGGAACACCAGGCGGCCTTGGTAGTGCCCTTCTTCCAATAGAGACCGAAGAGCATGACGGCGGGGCAGCCGGCATTCCAGATAGCGACTGCCATCTGGTTGAAGAGCTGGATGTAGTCCAGCTGCGCCATGTACTTGGATCCGAAGAAGAAGAAGATTCCGACGCCGATGGCCACCAGCCGGATCATGCGCACGTGCTGCTTGGGGGACAGTCCGTTGGGGAAGAAGGGCAGGATGCAGTCCTGTGCGATAGTCAGAGTCGCGGAGAAGATTCGGGTATCATCGGTGGAGAGCATTGCCAGGAAGAGCAGCAGACAGAATGCTCCGAAGAGTCCGGTGGGTAGCAGATACCGCATGGTCACGGAGAGATTCAGCTGCTGGAAGAGGGTGCGGCACTGCTGGAAGGTGTCGTTGGCATCGCCCTTGGACCACTCCATCTTGTCCTTGACCTCCTTGGAGTCGATCTGCTCCTGAGTGAGGGGCGCGCCGCCATTCATGGTCTTCTGCAACTCGGCCTCGGTCTTGATCTTGGCCTCGTCCAGGAGAGTGGTATGGATGTGTTCCAGGAACTGGGAATCCAGGTTATCCTCTTGAGAGAGAGGCGGATCGATACCAATCTGGTGGACAATGGGCTGGATCTCGTCGATGGTCTTGTGGAGACGCGCGCGGCTGCCGGGATCGGCGACGACCTCCTCCACCACACGGCTGGCCAGCTGCTGACGCACCTGGTTGGCGCCAATGGCGAAGTCCTTGTGGTTCAGGAAGACGATGAGGCAGATGGCGACCAGCAGATAGAAGACGTTGACGATCGAGAGGCGCCAGGAGGCCAAGATGGAGGCCATCTTCTGCTCGTGGGCGGACTTTGCGGCGGTGGAGGAACCCGCGCCAATCCAGGTGGCGGCGTGAACAATGGAGTTAAAGCCCACCACCAACACCATGGTGAAGAAGTTGAAGTCTCGTAACTTCCCGATATCCATGGGGTTGACGAAGCTCTCGCCGGGGACGCGGTCGCAGACAGTGGGGATGATCTCCTTGGACCAGGAGAACTTCACAAGAATAAAGACCACGAAGCAGACCAGCAGGGGATAGAGAATCATTCCCTGGAGGGTATCTGTGATCACGAGAGCGAGGGTTCCTCCCAGGCAGATCAGAGTGATTGCCAGGGTCAGGAAGAAGATCATGAGCAGATCGAAGGTGGGGACCGTCACTCCGAACACATTGAGAGTGCGAGGCAGATTGAGCATCTGGATGAAGAAGCGGGCGGCCACGGCAGGCATGATCATGTTCGCCAGCATCTCGGCCAGGGAGCGCAGGCCGGCGGCGAAGATTCGGATCTTCCGGTCATAGCGCATCTCCAGAAACTGTCCCAGACTCATGGCGCGGGTCTGACGGAAACGGTAGGTCACGTATCCCATCAGGGAGAGGAAGAGTCCCAAGGGCGACAGAAGACTGCTCCAGAAGCTCAAGGCGAAGCCAGTCTTATACTTGACCTCCACGTAGGCCACCAGGCCAATAATGGACAGCGCATTGGCCATATCCCCCATGTTCAGCACATATCGTCCGCAGACACGACCGCAGGCCAGGTAATCCGAGACGCCACGGATGTAGCGGCGGGAATAGAATCCCATGCCGACGACGAAAGCGACCGGGATCACCAGGATGATCCAGTCGATCAGGCTCATGTAAACGTTGCTATTCATTCCTTCTTTTACCTACCTTGCACTGTGCTATGATTCGTTCGGTCAGTTGCGCCTCTAGGGGCCTGTGAACCTCGAGGCGAGGGCTCCCCTGCTCCGCCCCGCGCGGAACGGACAAAAGGGAGAAAAAGTCACCCGGGCGGCTTCTTTGGAAGAGTGTCCGAGAAGCGACCCGGGCGGTATCGCTATCCTTCTAGCTTCTTTGTAAGATTCTTGACCTGCTGCGTCAGGGACTCCAGCTGCTTCACCAGCATGCGCTCCTTGGCAAATGCGCGGCGGTCCACGGCGGGAGTTCCCATGACCACGGCGCCGGCGCCGGTGTCCTTGGAGACGCCGGATTGTGCCATGGCGATGGTGCCATCGCCCAGGCGGAGGTGTCCGGTGACGCCCACCTGTCCGGCCAGGATCACGCCATTGCCGAGGTGGCTGCTGCCGGCGACGCCGCACTGGGAGACCAGGATGCAGGAGCGTCCGACCTCCACATTGTGACCCACCTGCACCAGGTTGTCAATCTTCGTGCCGGCCTGGATCCATGTGCGGCCGAAGCGCGCGCGGTCAATGCAGGAGTTCGCGCCCACCTCCACGTCGTCGTCCAACTGGACGATGCCCACCTGGGGGATCTTCTCGTGACCGGCGGCGGTGGACTTATAGCCGAAGCCATCGGCGCCGATGACCACGCCGGGATGGAGGATCACGCGGTTGCCCACCAGGCAACGCTCGCGGATGACCACATGGGGATAGAAGAGGCACTTTTCGCCGACATGCACATCCTGTCCCAGATAAACGCCGGGGAGGATCACGCATTCCTCGCCTAGCACGACGCCCTTCTCAATGACTACGCCGGCGCCGATATGGCAGCTGGCGGGCACCGTTGCGGTGGCATCGATGACGGCGGTGGGATGGATTCCGGGGGCATACTGCACGGGAGGGAGAGTGAAGGCCTCGACCACGCTAGTGAAGGCATTGGAGGGATCGTCGCAATAGACCCACGCGCGGCCCTCGGGGGGCTCCACCTGGTAGTCCTGGGGAACGAGGACCACGCCGGCGCGGGAGTTCGGCACCTGGTCGCGATACTTGTCGTTGCCCAGGAAAGAGACATCGCTCTCGGTGGACTCGCTCAAGGACGCCACGCCCTGGAGGGGCCTGGCGGAGTTGCCCACAAGACGGCCCTTCGCCAACTGCGCGATCTCCTCTGCGGTCTTCTGAATCAACATGTGCGTTCTCTCCTCAATGCAAAAATCGTCTCTGGATAAAACAAAGGGGGGAAGTCCCCTGCCCCGCTTCTACTTATACTCCTTGTCTGCGGCGGCCTTCTGGAGGCTCTCCAGCTTCGCTTTCGCCTCCGCCTTCTCCGTCTCGTGGCCGGCATTCACCAGCTTCACCACGGCATCGGTGATCTCCTTGTCCTTGGGGTACACCAGCAGGACAGGCACGCGGTTCATGGTGCGGCCGGAGACCTCGTAGACCAGCTCATAGTTCATCTCGGCGGCATACTTTTCCAGCTGCTTCTGGAGGTCGTCCACCAGGCTCTGCGTGGTGCTCTGCTGGCGACTGTCCATCTCGCTGACGGCCTGCTGGCGATAGCGGAGGATCTCCTCCTGCTTCTGCTCGAGGCGTGCGCCCAGCACATTCACCTTATTGAGGGCCTCCTGCTTGGCGGCATCACCCAGGAGATCATTGCGGGAGTCCGCCTGCGCCTGCTGGAACTCCTTGCGGCTGTTCTCGAACTCGCCTCGCAGCACCTCCATGCCCGTCATGAAATTCTGGCGCTCTTCCTCGAAGCGGATATTCTCGCTGATGGTCTTGTAATATTCGTTGAAGACGGTCTCCATATTGATGTAGGCCACATTCTGGGCCATGGCAACGGAGGCCACCAGGAGAAGAGCAGAGGCGAAAAGGCTTTTCATGGGCAAAAATTGCAAAAAAGATAGGGAACTGAAGGAAAGAAGATTGTCCGTGGCGAAATACCGAAATGCAAGATTTCGGAGCCAGAGAAACCCGAATTCCGGGTAATGTAATCCCCCACGCCACCATTGCCCCCTTCAATATTTCGGAATACGAAAATTCCCCGGTCAAATAGTTCGCATTTCCCGGGGAGATCCAAAAGGATTGCGGGCGCGCCAGCCCCCGCCCCCACTATGGTGCATCGCCACTCCAGCTTCCCTGGCAGAGGTGCTGTTGTTCGGGGGTAGTTTGCCAGCGATAGGGGTAATCGCGGCATTTCTGGGGTTTGACGGGATGGATGGCGCAGCGATTTTCGGGCGTCAAGAAAATGCAGGCGCCGTCGGGCTGTTCCTGGAAGACCAGTCCCTTTCGATCGGGAGCCAGACGGGTATACTTCTGGATCAATTCATCCTCGGAGATCCCCAGGAAGCGCGCGATTTGTGCGCCCTCCTGCGGGACATACCGGACAATCCCCTCCCAGCGGCAGCAATTGCCGCAACACCGGCAATGAAAGACCCGCGGTTCCTCCGACACGCCCACACACTCCCCCGCGCGACACTACGGCTTCTGCAGGAAATACTTCACCACCTGAAAGGCGGCACTTCCCCAGACAATCACATTCACCAGGCAGACCAGCAGGACGCCGGCGCCCGCCAGGTCCTTCGCCTTCTTCGCCAACGGATTCTTTTCAGGCGAGAGGATATTCACCGCATTCTCCACGGCGGTATTCATGACCTCCATGGTGGGCAGACAAAGCCACGAGACCGTCAGGAGCACCCGCCACAGGAGATCCAGTCCCGGCACGAACCACGCGAAGGGCAGTGCCACCACGCCAATGACCAGTTCCTGCCGGAAAGCGGTCTCTTGGAAGGCGTCCACGAGGCCATGGAAGGCATTGGTGAGGGACGCCTTGAGGTGGCGCAACCCAAGAAAGTCCATGGGGAAAAGGGAAAGAAGAAAATAGCCCTTGGGGGTTCCAGCGGTCGTCTAGTGGAGCAGGAACTTCGCCACTTCCACGGGCATCTTCATTGCCGAGGAGAGGAAGACGGCGTAACGCCACTGTCCCGCGGCACTGCCACGCAGCATCTGCACCAGATCCGCCTTGGTGGGCGACTCCTTGTCGCCACACTGCAATACTATATCTCCCCTGCGTAGCACCTGGCGCCATTGGGCCGCGTGGACGCCCCAGGGGGCCTCCGGCAACACCTGGCTGATCACCACGCCCGTCTCGCCGTGGGTGAGATCCAAGGCATGGCGGAGGGCGTCATTGAGCTCCACAAGCTCCAGTCCCAAGCGGGTCTTCAACAGCAGGTCATCCGGGAGGGGCTCCAGGGTCACCTCCAGGGTCCCGCGGGAGGTCTCCAGGGACACCGTGTCGCCCGCCTTCAGTCCCCAGATCGCGCGTCCCAGGTCTGCAGGGCGGAGGGTCTTCTCGCCATTGACAGCGAGAATCCGGTCACCCGCACGAACGCCGGCTTTTGCCAGCGGGGACTCCGGGAGGATCTCCGGGAGGGGGATTCCGGGCTGGTCATCGACCTCCAGGACGGCATCGGGGGGCAGCCCCAGCCAGGCATCGGCAAAATGCGAGGGTTTCAGCCAATAGGAGAGGAAGCGCTCGATGTGAGAGAGGGGAATCGCAAAGCCGATGCCCTGCGCATCTGCGCGGATGGCCTGGTTGATGCCCACCAAATCGCCATCCAGATTCACCAGCGGTCCACCAGAGTTTCCGGGATTGATGGCGGCGTCAGTCTGGAGGAGCTCCTCGAAATTGACATCGCCTTCCCGGAAAGAACGGTTCAGCGCGGAGAGGACGCCGGTGGAGACGGATTGCCCCAGTCCGAAGGGATTTCCAATGGCAATGACGGTCTCGCCCAGGTAGAGGTCCTCGGAGGCCGCGAAGTGCGCGGGCGTCAAGGAGAGGTCCTTGCCCGTCAGCCGCAACAGGCAGAGGTCATTCTCCACATCGTATCCCACGACCTCGGCGCCTGCGGCAGTGCCATCCCATAGCTGGATCTGGAGGGAGGAGGCGCGACGGACCACATGGTAGTTGGTGACCACCAGCCCCCGCGCGTCAATCACGACGCCGGAGCCCAGAGGCGCAAATTGCGTGAGGACGCGGCTGGGCCGCTGGAAGAAGTCGGTGAAGAAGAGGCTGAAGGGGTCGTTGACCTGGAGGATCTGCTGGGTGGTGCCAATGCTGACGACCCAGGGAAGCGCCTTCCGCACCGCCTGGACCGTCGGGGTCATGCGAGCTTCCGAGGGCGGCGGGGGCTGCGGCGATGCCAAAAGGGAATTCACGAGAATTCCTGCCGTCAGCAGGAAAAGCGGGAGTCTATGGGATATGAACGAGTTACACATATTCGACCATCATATTGAGACGCCTGGTCAAACGGGACGGCAGGAGATGCCCTCCGCGCCAAGCGACGGTTGCGCATACGACACGGCCAGAAATCTAAGGTTCCAGGACACTGTTGAGCACCAAATGCCGCGCAACGCCGCAAAAGAAAATAACGAAAGGACGGGGACTGCCGCCCCCGCTCCCCCTTTTTAGCACAAACGGGTTAGCGGCTAGCTGTTGGTCTGCAAGATGCCGCAGGCGCTCTTCCGCGGCGAAAACGCCACGGCACTTGCGCGCCAAGCTTTGGGCGCGCTTGGCGGAATCGCCGGGGAATCCCGGCGATGGGTTTCGGCTCGCCGAAACCCTGACCTAACTTCCTCCTTTCTCCTTCCTCCTTCCTCCTTTTTTCAATATGAGTCTGTTTCCTCAGCACGAACGCCTTCTGCAGATCATCTGGAATGAGCGAATGCTCTGCGCGCATCCGTGCTGTCAGGACGGCACGCTACTGCGGGTGCTCTCCGGCGGTCTCTGGAATCGTGGCAGTGGTCCGGACTTCCAGGGGGCCGCGCTGCTACTGGGGGAGCGTCTTGTGCGCGGCGATGTAGAGATCCACCGGAAGTCCTCGGACTGGTTTGCCCATGGTCACCACCGGGATCCCGCCTACGGGAGGGTGATTCTCCATGCCGTCTGGGAGGACGACATGCCCAATGCCACGGGGCTGCCCACACTGGTCCTGGAGAACCAGCTTCTTTCCAGCTGGCAGGAGTTCCTCGCTTCCGTGGAGGCCGCATGGTATCCCCATGCACGGGAGATCCCGCCCGGCGGATGCGCCCTGCGCTGGGCACTCACCGACGACCAACAACTCCGGGAAATCCTCACCGCCGCAGGCACCACGCGCTTCCAACGACACGGTCGGCGAATGCTCCAGCGGGGAATGGACATCGGCCTGGAGCAGGCGCTCTACGAGAAGATCCTGGATGCCATGGGATACGCCGCCAACCGCGAGCCCTTCCGGATTCTGGCAAAAGAGCTGCCCGTGGCACGACTCCAGGCCATGTCGCACGATCGCGACGGACTGCTGGCGGTCTTCCTGGGGGTATCGGGACTCCTCCCGGATCCCACCCGGGAGCCCGTCCTACCGGAATTGCGCGCGTGGGTCACCAGCGCCTGGGGACGATGGTGGCAGAGCGGTCTGGAACGACTGGATCTCCCCTGGAAACACAACGGCGTGCGCCCCATGAATAGCGTCTTCCGACGAGTCGCAGCAGCCGCACTCTGGCTGCATCAATGCCAATGCCGTCCCCTCAATTGGCTGGAGCAATGTGCAAAATCGCCCTCCCCCGATGCCCTCCAAAAGGCCCTCATGGCCCCCCTGGCAGATGACGCGCCCTGGAATCACTGCCGGGACTTCCAGCACGCACTCCCGAAGCCCGCCGCTCTCCTGGGCACCGACCGCCGACGCGATCTGCTCCAGAATGTGCTCCTGCCCTTTCTGGCCGCAAAGGCCGAGATGGAGGGACGCGAGGAGCTCCTCCTGCGCGTCCGACAAGTCTGGGAATCCCTCCCACGACTCCAGGAAAACCACCTGATGGAAAACGCGATCTGCCGCTTCCTCACCCCGCCCTCACGCTGGCGCGAACTCCTCGACGGCGCCGCACAGCAACAGGGCATCATGGATATCTTCCAGAACTTCTGCCTCGCCCTCGACCATAACTGCGACGAATGCCCCTTCAGCAATCGGAGCGAAGCCCCGATTGCTGAATGAGGAATGAGGAATGAGGAATGAGGAGTTTCGGCCACTCTGCAGTGGGCCTTGTCGCCGCGTTCCGCGTCGCCAAACCGCTGGCGGGCGCGAATTTGCGCCCGCAATTCTAAGTTAGGAATTATACGCTAAACGCGCAATGTGCAATGTGTAATGCATGGCACCGCCATTTAGGCGGGAGAGCGCCTGCTATACCTTATTCACCTTCCACCTACTATCTTCTACCTTTTACCTAGGCTAGGCGGGGGGCTTGCCACCAGTCTTTTAGAGATCTTCCTGCGAAAATCGCGCTAGGTAGGCTAAAAGAACCTTCTAGGGATCGATGGCTTCTACCTAAACGGGGATATCCAAAGGACTGGGGCTACCGCCCCCGCACCCCCCACCTAATTTCTTCTGCCTACAGCGGCACCTGTACCGCGACGATTGATACGCCGCGAAAGAGCCGCGTAGCGACCAAATAAGCTAGCCACTAGCCACTGACCGCTAGCCACTAATTTTAGGGCAGGATCTGTGTTCCCACGCCCTTTCGGGTGAAGATTTCCAGGAGGAGGGAGTGGCGGAGTCGTCCATCGATCATATGGACCTGTCCCACACCGGCGCGGATGGCATCGCGGGCGCTGCGGAGTTTAGGGATCATTCCACCGGCGATGATTCCGGACTGTATCATGGGCTCCACCTCGTCGCAATGGATGGTGGGGATGAGGCTATTGGGGTCCTTGGGATCCCGGAGGACGCCGGGCACATCGGAGAGGAAGACCAGCTTCCGGACCTTGAGCTCCGAGGCGATTTCGCAGGCGGCCATATCGGCATTGATGTTGAAGACCTCGCCATTCTGGTTGCAGGCCAGCGGAGTGACCACCGGTAGCTGATGCCGCTTGAGCACCCATTGGATCTGCGGCGTATCCACATTCACCACCTTCCCCACGTAGCCAAGATCCAGCTCCTCGCCGCTCTTGGGATCGGTGGTGCCCAGCTTCTGGCAGCGAAGGATATTCTTTCCGGAGACGGCGAAGGTATCCACGTGCAGATCCTCTTTCAGGAAGCGCACCAGCTCGTGATTCACCACATCGTGGAGCACGCGATCCACCACGCGGATGGTGCGCTCGTCGGTGTAGCGAAGTCCGTTGATGAAGCGGGGTTCCACGCCCTCCGCCGCCAGCGCGGCATTGATCGCCTTTCCGCCGCCGTGGACCACGATGGGCTTCAGGCCCGCCACGGACATGAAAGCCACATCCCGCAGCACGTCGTGAGCGCGTTCAATGTCCTCCATGGCGCTGCCGCCAAACTTGACCAGCACCGTGCTGCCGTAGAACTCCTGAAAATAGGGCAGTGCCTCAATCAGCACATCTGCCTTGCCTTGCTCCTGGGAAATGTCCATTGGTTTTCGCTATGTATGGGTAATGCGGGAATGCTTCAGAAGAGATCGGTGCGCGTCAGAAGGCTTCGATGGCTCTCCAGCAGATGCGCGCGTGTGAGCACGCCCAGGAAGCATCCGTCCTTTGTGACGGGAATGAATTCGGCGTTCGTGGCATCGAAGATTCGTGTCGCCTGCGCCAGGGGTGCCTCGGCGGGGAGATCCGGTGGCGGCAGCGCCATGAAGTCATCCACCACCAGGATATCGTAGAGTTTCCGTTCCAGCAAGAAGGGCCGCAGATTCTTTTCCTGGATCACGCCCACCAGCCGACCCTGCCGATCCAGCACCGGGAAGAGCTCCTGTGGACTGTGCATGAGGATATTCAGCAGCGTGCGGAAGGAATCGTGTGGGGAGAGGGTATAGAGGCTCCGGTCGGCCAGCTCGCCCACGGGGGTATCCTGGTAGTCATCCATGGTCTCGTTGATCTGGGGGACCTTTCCGGACTTCTGGACCGCGGCCGCCGCCGCAAAGTAGATATTTCCCTTGGAGAGGCAACGGCAGATGAAGGAGGAGATCGCCACCACCAGCATGAGGGGCACGAAGAGCTGGTAACCGCCCAAGAGCTCCGCAATCAGGAAGAGCCCCGTCAAGGGCGCCTGCATGACGCCCGCCAGGATGCCGGCCATTCCCGCGGCCATGCAGTTGATGAGGGGGAATCCGGTGAAGTGTGCCATTCCCAGCAGGTAATGGAAGAAGAACCCCATGTATGCGCCGGTGACCAAAGAAGGCGCGAACATACCGCCGTCACCGCCGGACTGAATGGAGATCACGGAGGCCAGCGGCTTCAGGAAGACGCAAAGCGCGATGGAGCCCAGCAATGCCCATCCTGTCGCCTGGGAGATGGGGAGAAGTCCGTCGTGGAGAGCGCCCTGCCCCGAGCGCATCATGGCAAGCACGTATTCCAGACCGGAGCCCCCCAACATGGGCAACGCCAACAGGATCAGGTAGAGTGCCACGGAGCCGCCCAGCGCCATGATCCAGGGATTTCCCAGCCACTGCCGCAGACGGAGCATCCGGCAATTGAGGCGAATAATGACGGCGGAGAGCAATCCGCAGACCAGTCCCGCCAGCAAGTAGAGCCAGAGGTTCTCCATGCGCCAGCTGTAGGCGATCTCGGGGAAACGGACATTCACGCCGCAGAGCTGACTGACGATGGCGCCGCCGGCGGCCGCGCAAAGGAGAGGAATCAGTGTGACGGCGGAGGTGCCGGGCAGGAGGATCTCGCAGGTGAACAGCGCTCCCGCCAGCGGTGCATTGAAGACGCCGCCGATGGCGCCCCCGGCGCCGGCGCAAAGCAGCAGTGTGCGGGTCTCGCGGGGCAGTCCCAGCTTCCGCCCCAGGTTATCGCCGATGGCGGCGCCTGTGAGGGCGCTGGGCGCCTCCATACCCGCGGAGATGCCCAGTCCCACGGCAGTGCCGCTAGTGAGGATATGGGAGAAGGCGTGGTATGCCCGCATGCCATGTCCGGGATGCCGCGCCTCGCGGATGGCGGTCCACAAATTGGTCTCCATGGGATGCCGCCGCCAGAAGATGCGTCCCAACACCACGCAGAAGAGGATTCCCAGGGTCGGCAATGCGGGCGCCAGCCAGAATGCGCGATCGCCACACTGCGACAGCAATTCGCCGCAGCGCCCATGGAGCACTTCCGCCAGCAAATGCATGAGGCTGGCGGCCGCGCCCGCCAGGCATCCCACTAGAAAACAGAGCCCCAACACCAGAATCCGCGTCTGGCGCGAGCGCTTCCAGGAGTTCCCCCACGAGACTCCAGGCAATATTTTGGAAAAATTGGACATGTTCGCTGTCTTTGATACACATTCCCCGGCACGCCCCATGCGCGCGCCCCGCGGCATCCTAAGGGACCACACGCCGCGATTCCCGCAGGAGGAGCGACGAAGGCATCTTGTCCGGCGGTATATTTAATGTAATTCTCCCTCCTTATGTCGCCTCTTTTCAACCCATCTCACTCATGACCAAGACATCCCGCAAGACCGTGCTGCTGCTCTGCGGCGGAAAATCCACGGAACACCAGATCTCCCTCATCTCCTGCCACTCCGTCTATAACGCCTTGGACCGCAAGAAGTATATCCCCATGGTCGTGGGACTGGACGAGCAGGGGAACTGGCTCTACTACGGTGACCAGGAATTCCTGGACTTTCCCGACGATCCCAAGAAGGTCTGCCTGAAGAAAGACGCGCCCGTCTGCTTCCCCATGAGCACCCCCGACGGCGCCGTCCTCGCCTTCCCCGGCAGCCGCAAAAAGCCCCATGCCTTCCAGCTGGCATTCCCCGTCCTGCACGGCGCCTACGGCGAGGATGGCTGCATCCAGGGAATGCTGGAGATGCTGGGCGTGCCCTACGTGGGATGCGGAGTGGCCGCCAGCGCCAACTGCATGGACAAGGAGCGCACGAAGGTCCTTTCCTCCGCAATCCTGGACATCCCCGTGGCGCCCTTCTTCACCATCGAACTCGGTGACGAACTGCCCGTCGAGGAGATCCTCGAGGAGCTGAAGCTGCCCCTCTTCATCAAACCCGCCGGCACCGGTTCCTCCGTGGGAATCACCTGCGTCAAAAAGATCAAGGACCTGGCGCCCGCCGTGGAAGAGGCCCTCAAGTATGACAACAAGGTCCTGGTGGAAGCCGCCGTCCAGAATGCCCGCGAGATCGAGTGCGCCGTCCTGGAGCTGCCGGATGGAGACCTCCATGTGGCGGATCCCGGCGAGGTGATCCCCCGAAAGGGCTTCTACGACTACAAGGCGAAATACCTCGATGACGAAGGCGCGCGCCTGCAGGTCCCCGCAAAACTCACCGAGGACGAAGCGAGCATGGTCAAGGCCGCGGCGGCGATGGTCTTCCACGCCCTGGGATGCCAGGGAATGGCACGCGTCGACTTCTTCCTCCACAAGGACAAGAAGGCAAACGCGAAGGATCCCCTGGTGCTCAACGAGGTGAACACCATCCCCGGATTCACTTCCATCTCTCTCTACCCGAAGATGATGGAACTCTCCGGCATCGCCTACGCAGATCTTGTCTCCACTCTCCTGGAAACCGCCGAGGCGAATGCCCAGCGCAAACAGGCACTCCTCCGCAACCCCGAAAAATAAGGAGCACAGACACCATGAAGAAACTCGCCATGGCCGCACTCTTGGCCGCCGTCCTCCTGGGCGCCGCCTCCTGCGCTTCCACGAAACCCGTGGGAATCCTCTATACCGATATCCGAGTCCCCATCACTACCGGAAATGCCGCCGATGCCACCGCATCCCCGAAGGTCGGCGTCGCGGTCTCGAAGTCCGTGCTGGGACTGGTCGCCACCGGAGACTCCTCCATCACCGCCGCCTGCGCAAATGGCGGCATCCGGAAAATCCACCACGTGGACTGGGAGGCGAACTCCATCCTCGGACTCTTCTCCACATACCGCTGCGTGGTCTGGGGAGAATAGCGAATCGGCGCTACAGCGCCGATTCGCAGGTAGTAGGGAGAAGGGAGTAGGGAGTGGTGTTATAAGGTGCCTGCGGCGCTCTTCCGCCTACCGGCGGTACTAGCGCGCCAATATGGGCGCGCTTAGCGTACGCGCCGGTAGATTCCGGCGCGGGGTTTCGCCGGCGCGAAACCCTGGCCAAACTTCCTCCTTCCTCCTTCCTCCTTTCTCCTTTCTTCAATCGGGGCTGCCGCCCCCGTACCCCCGCCTATTTTCATTCCGCCGCAAGGAAACTGCGG
>CAZMWS010000018.1:0-15692 GCA_964570085.1 uncultured Lentisphaeraceae bacterium
CGACCTGGATGTCCTTGGGGCTCTTCAGGGTGGTGATGAGGTATCCGGTATCGCCGGGACCCAGCTTCTCCAGGGGCTTCATGTGGGGCGTGAAACACCCCACCTCCTTCACCTCGGTCTCCGTATCCGTCGCCATGAGCCGGATGGCATCCCGCGCCTTCACGGTGCCATTCATGACACGAATGTAGGTGACCACGCCGCGGTAGTCGTCGAAGAGGGAGTCGAAGACCAGCGCCTGCAGGCGATCGTCCTCGCCCTTGGGGGGCGGAATCCGCTGGACTACCGCCTCCATGAGCTCGTCAATGCCGATGTCCGCACGCGCAGAGACCTGCAGCGCCTCCTCGCGCGGAATCTGGAGGATCTCCTCCAGCTGCTCCAGGCACATGTTCACGTCGGCGGAGGGAAGATCGATCTTGTTGATGACGGGGATGATCGCCAGATTCTGCCGCAGTGCCAGATTCAGGTTCGCGATGGTCTGCGCCTGGACGCCCTGGGAGGCGTCAATGAGCAGGATGGCGCCCTCGCAGGCCGCCAGGCTCCGGGAGACCTCGTAGTTGAAGTCCACATGTCCGGGAGTGTCGATCAGGTTGAAGTCGTATACCTCGCCGTCTTTGGCGCGATACTTCATCTTGACGGGATGGGAGCGGATGGTGATGCCGCGCTCCTTCTCCAGGTCCATGTCGTCCAGGAGCTGGTCATGAAAGGTACGCATCTCCACAGTCTGGGTATGCACCAGAAACCGGTCGGCCAGGGTGGATTTGCCGTGGTCGATGTGGGCGATAATGGAGAAGTTTCGGATATGTGAGAGGTCGAGTTCGGGCATAGGGCGGTTAATATAATTCCTAGGATGGAGGTAGGAGATTGCGCGCGCATCCGTGTGTACATGACGAAGGCCGGATCCCGGAAAGAGGGACCCGGCCTCGTTTTTCTGCGCTCGCTGACTGGATGGGAGCTACCGCTTTGCCTTGGCGACGATGGCGGAGAGCGCCAGGAGTGCCAGGACGTTGGGCACCACCATGAGCTGGTTGAACATGTCCTGCAGCTCCCAGGCCAGGTCGTTCTTCACCACGGAACCCAGGAAGATGAATCCGGTGCACAGGATGTAGTAGAGGGGGATGGACTTCTTGCCGAAGAGCCACTGGAAGTTGATCTTACCGAAGAAGTTCCAGCCCAGGATGGTGGAGAAGGCGAAGAAGAAGAGGCACACGGCCACGAAGATGTTTCCGATGTTCTGGGTGGTCAGGTTGGCGAATGCCGTCTGGACCAATGTGGTCTTGCTGAGGCCGGCGCTGGCCAACAGCTGGCTGTAGGTGTCGCCCGTGGCATTGGCCAGCACGCCGTCGCCCACGTAGAAGCAGGAGATGACGATCAGCGCGGTCATGGTCAGCACCACGAAGGTGTCCACGAAGACGCCATACATGGCCATGATGCCCTGGTCGTGGGGCTTCTCAACCATGGCCTGCGCATGGGCGTGGGGCGTAGAACCCATACCCGCTTCGTTGGAGAACAATCCGCGCTTCACACCCTGGCTGATGGCGGTCTTCAAAGCATAGCCGAAGCCACCGCCAATCAAGGCCTCGGGATTCCAGGCGTAGCGGAAGATGCAGGCGAAGGTATCGGGGAGATACTTGTAGCGCATGACCAGGATCACCAGGCCGCCCACAATGTAGAGCAACGCCATCAGGGGGACCATCTTCTCGGTCACACGCGCAATGCGCCAGATGCCGCCGCAGAAGATCAACAACGAGAAGATCGCCACCGCAATTCCAATGGCCAGCTCCGGCACATGGAAGGCGTTCACGCAGGTCTCACTGATGGAGTTTGCCTGCACCATGCAACCAATGAAACCCAGCGAAATGATGATCGCAACCGCAAAGAAGTGCGCCAGGAAACTGCCGAAAAGACCCGGGAACGCACGCTTGATGTAATACACGGGACCACCCTGGATCTCACCCTTCTCATCGTGAATGCGCGTCTCCTGCGCTAGAATCGCCTCCGCATAAATGGTCGACATCCCCAAAAACGCCACAATCCACATCCAGAAAATGGCGCCAGGACCACCCGTCAAAATGGCACCAGAGGCGCCCACAATGTTGCCCGTGCCTACCTGCGCCGCTACCGCAGCACACAACGCCTGGAAACTGCTCAAACCACTCTTCCGCTTCTCACCATGTAAAGACAAGCCGCCAAATGCCGTCCGGAGACTCTCTTTCTTCACTAAGCATAACTGGACCATCTTCGTCCGAATGGTGAAGAAAATGCCCGTGCCTACCAACAAAATCGTCAGGACATAGTCCGATAGATAACTGTTGATGGTCTGGACTAGGTGTAGAAGAGCGTCCATAAAAAAATCCAGTCGGATGGGTGAAAGAAGGATGAAGACTATAAAGGGAATATGGCAAGAAAACGGGGAAATGCCCCTCCATTGGATAAAAAAGGAGCATCCTAAAGGCAAAAAAAGACCGAAAACGGCATAATCTAGCCCCCGATAAGGCATTTACAATTGAAAACACCTTCCCATGACTCCTCACGACTCCCCCGAAAGCCCCTTCAGAAAAGAATTTTCCGAAAAATACAACTAAACGAGTTGTAATTCTTTGGAGTTCCGTTACAGTAGGCGAGGAAACACAATTTGTTGGATTGCGTTTCTGAGTGGTTTTCTTTTTTTTGGCTGTTTGTTTTTGATGTAGGAGTTTTTTTGTGATGAGCAAGATTTACAAGAGCATTTTGGAGACGGTGGGTCACACTCCGTTGGTGGAGATTGGAAAATTGAACCATGGTGGTGCCCGTGTGTTAGCGAAGGTGGAGTTTTTCAATCCGGGCGGATCTGTGAAGGATCGCATTGCGATTGGGATGGTGGATGCTGCGGAGGCCAGTGGTGCCTTGAAGCCGGGTGGTCTGATCATTGAGCCCACCAGTGGCAACACGGGCATTGGTCTGGCGTTGGTTGCTGCGGCGCGTGGGTATCATCTGGTATTGACCATGCCGGACACCATGAGTGTGGAGCGTCGGAAGCTGGCGGCGGCGTATGGTGCCGAGGTGGTGTTGACTCCCGGTGTGAATGGCATGAAGGGCGCCATTGCCAAGGCGGAGGAGCTCCACAAGGCCAATCCCAATTCCATCATTCCCCAGCAGTTTGAGAATGGCGCCAATCCCGAGACCCACTACCACACCACCGGTCCCGAGATCTGGGAGGATACGGATGGAAAGGTGGATGCCTTTGTGGCGGGCGTGGGCACCGGCGGCACGATCTCCGGCACCGCCAAGTATCTGCGCGAGAAGAATCCGTCGCTGAAGGTCTATGCCATTGAGCCGGATACCAGCGCGGTGCTCTCCGGCAAGCCGGCGGGTCCCCACAAGCTCCAGGGCATCGGCGCGGGATTCGTCCCCAAGACTCTGGATCGCGCTGTGATCACGGAGGTGGTGCCGGTCTCCGCAGAGGACGCAGGCAATACCGCCCGCGCCGCTGCCGCCCAGGAGGGACTGCTCATCGGAATTACCTCCGGCGCCGCGCTCTTCACGGCACTGGAACTCTCCAAGAAGCCCGAATTCGCCGGCAAGACCATCGTGGCACTGCTCCCCGATAACGGCGAACGCTATCTCTCCACCTGGCTCTTCTCCTAAGAAAAAAGGAGGAAGGAGAAGTTTGGCCAGGGGTTTCGCGTGGGGGCTACCCCGCGCGAACCCCCCGCGCCGGAATCTACCGGCGCGTGCGCCAAGTGGTCGCCAGGGCGCGCCCGCCATTAGCAGGGAGAAGGTAGTAGAGGTGCCGGTACCGCCGCTAGGCGGAAGAAATTAGGCAGAGGAGCGGGGGCGGCAGCCACCGTCCTTTCGGTATTCTGCTAAATGCGGAGTGCCTTGGCTGCCCGCATTTAGGGGCATTGAAAAGCCGATTATATTATTCGGGTTTTCCGATTCACCCTTAAAAGTCATTTGTTTTCAAATCCTTTTTTAGTTGACCGTCATGTCCAATCTCGTGCAGGAAATCCAGGAGTTGAAGAAGGCTCGCAAGGCCGTGATTCTCGCCCACAACTACACCCTTCCGGAGGTCCAGGATGTAGCGGACTTCACGGGCGACTCCCTGGAGCTTTCCCGGAAGGCGGCGCAGTGTCAGGCGCCGGTGATTGTCTTTTGCGGGGTGCGTTTCATGGCGGAGACCGCGAAGATTCTCTCTCCGGATTCCGTGGTGTTGCATCCCGAGCCCACTGCGGGCTGTCCCATGGCGGACATGGCACCGGTTGAGGAAGTGAAGAAATACCGCGTTGAGCATCCGGACACCCTCCTGGTGGCATACGTGAATACCACCGCCGCTACCAAGACCGCGGTGGATATCTGCTGCACCTCCGGCAATGCGGAGCGTGTGATTTCCTCCATTCCCAAGGACAAGAAGATCATGTTCCTGCCGGATGCCGACCTGGGCGCCAATGTGTCCAAGACCCTGAATCGTTCCATGGAGCTCTGGGAGGGCTTCTGCCCCACGCACTACCGCATCCATCCCGACCAGATTGACCAGGCGCGCCAGGCGCATCCCGGCGCACAGGTGCTGGTCCATCCCGAGTGCCTCCCCGCCGTGGTTGCCAAGGCGGACAAGGCGTTGAGTACCGGCGGTATGCTCGCCTACGTGAAGGAGTCCCCCTGCCAGAGCTTCGTCATTGGCACGGAGTGCGGCATTCTCCACCGCATGAAGAAGGAGAATCCCGGAAAGGAGTTCTTCCCCCTGGAGCCCGTCCCCGTCTGCCAGAACATGAAGAAGATCACTCTGGACAAGGTTCGGGATTGCCTTCGGGATCTGTCGCCTTCTGTGGAACTGGACCAGGAGACCATTGAGAAGGCGAAGGGCTCCATCGACAGGATGCTGGCGCTATGAAGATCTCCGCCAAGACCCGTTACGGACTGCGGATTCTTTTGGATATCGCCCTCCACGGCAGCGACAAGCCCCGGACGATTCGGGATATCGCCGCCAGCCAGCAGATCTCCGAGAAGTTCATTAGCCCACTGGTGGTCACGCTCCGACGCGCCGGGATGCTCCGCTCGATCCGCGGCGTCGCCGGCGGGCTCCAACTAGACAAGGACCCGCAGCTGATCTCGTTGCTGGATATCTCCGATGCCATGGATGGCGAGATCTTCCTGCTCGGATGCCTGAAGGACCCCGCTTCCTGCCCCCGCAGAAATCGTTGTGTCACCGCGCTGGTCTGGAATGACGTGAACGAGAGCCTTCGGGAAAAGCTCCGCTCCATTACTCTCCAGAGTATCATTGACCAATACGTCCGTGGCAAACTGAACGAGCAGACCTACTCCATTTGATCGCCTTCTTTCACGGGAAAACAAAAAGGCTCCGCGAGGATCTTCTCGCGGGGCCTTTTGTGTATCGGGATGGCAACAGGAGCGTCGCTACTTCTTGGGGAAGCGCGTGATGGCGATGGCGGCGTAGTCGCCATTGGAGAGTCCCGCCGGCTTTCGGATCTCCAGGTCCACACGCTGGACGCGAGAACTGGCGGCTAGGCAGAGCTCTGCCAGATTCTGCGCGAGGGTCTCGATGAGCTGGCAGGTGGATTCTTGACAGCACCGGATCAGTGTTTTGGAGAGCCGCGCATAGTTGACGGTCTTCTCCAGATCATCGTCCTTTGCGGCATCCCGGGTATCCAGGTAGACGGTGGCGTAGACGATCAGTGCCTGGAGGAGCTGCCGCTCTTCTTCCTTGCAACCGATATGCGCGGCGCAGCGAAGTCCGGCGATGGTGATCTTGTCGAGGGTATCCTGTGTGGTGTCGCTCATGGCAGCTGGTCTTCGGGGCAGGGGTATTTCTTGTCCAGGGCGTAGAAGGGGAACTTGCTACGTTTCTCTGGGGGCAGGTTCGAGGGGAGGTATCGCCAGCGGTGGTAGATCCAGAGATACTGTTCCGGATGGCGGCGAATGAGCGCCTCGTAGGCGGTCAGGATGGCGGCGGTGAGGTCGGTGTCGGAGGGATACTCCCAGGCCTCCTGGGGCAATGGCTCCTGGTCCATATAGAACTCGCCCGTGGCGTCGTCCCGCAAACAGGCCACCACTCGCACCGGGGTCTTCAGCCGACGCGCCAAGGCGGCGGGAAGAGGCGAGGTGACGGCCGGCAGACCGAAGAATTTTACGTAGATCCCGCCGTGGCGGGGAGAGACATTCTGGTCAATGAGCATCCCCACATGGCGACCCTCCCGAAGCGCCCGCAACACCCCGCGCGCCGCGCCCTCGGCAGGAATGGTCACGGTATCGCTGTCCACCGTGCGCAGGCGCTCCGCAAGGAGATTCAGCCACTCCTGCTTAAAGCGCGCGACTATCACCGCGCCAGGACGCCCCCCCGTCAGCAACGAGATATGGGACTCCATCTCCCAGTTTCCCAGGTGCGGAGTGCAGAAGAGCACCGGTCCCTTGACTCCGGAAAGGCAGGCATCCTGGAATTCCGGGGTGACGCGAAGGCGCTTGGGGACATCCTCCGGATTGCGCAGGAAATGCAGCCAATCCAGTCCCGAGCATAAGAAGTGGTGGAACATCCGGCGCATGGTCTGCTTCCGCCATGGTTTTGTGCTCTCGGGAAAGGCGATCGCCAGATTCGCCAGGGCATTCCGTCGCTGTCCAAATAAGAAGGGCCAGGAGAAAAACCAGAAGATCCACCCCCAGATCACTACCCCGCGCGGAGATAAATTCCCCCATAAAAACGCCACTACCGCTAATGCGGCACGGCTAAAAAAATGGGAATGGCTGGCGGAAGAAGACAAAATAGAAAGCAGAAGGTAAATCGTACCGCCGTTTAGACGGAAGAAATTAGGCGGGGTGCCGGGGGGCGGCGAAGCCAGCCCGTGAGGGGCTGACTCAATGAGGAATGAGGAATGAGGAGTTTTGACCACTTTGCAGTGGGCCTTGTTGCCGCGTTCCGCGTCGCCAAACCGCCAGCGGCGCCAAGTGCGCCGCAACCGTGCGCCGCAGTTGGAAGTTAGGAATTTCCGCCGCTTCTTGCGGCGGCATTCTCAAAAACACGTACGGTGCGTGTGCAATTTAGAAGTTAGGAGTTTCCGCCGCGTCCTAGTGGCGGCATTCTCAAAAAAGCGTACGGTGCGTGTGCAATTTAGAAGTTAGGAATTTCCGCCGCTTTCTTGCGGCGGCATCGGCGTACGCGCCGGTAGATTCCGGCGCGGGGGTCCGGCACGGAACCCTGGCCTAACTTCCTCCTTCCTCCTTCCTCCTTCCTCCTTTTTTGGGGGACGCTACGCTCAGCGTTGCGTCACTAGGAATCGTCTTGGAGCGGCGTCTTGTGGGGAGTCGGCGAGGGATCCCAGGGGATCGTATCCGGCGTTCCAGCGTTCCTGGAGTTTCGCCAGGAGGGTCTCTTTGCGGGCGTCTTCCAGGAAATCGATCTGGACTTCTTTTGTGGCGCGGTGTGCCTCTTCGCGGGGGAGGTGTTGCAGCACCACGAGGAAGGAGTCGTCGACTTGGCAGATGGTGCGCAGCCGTGCGGGGGCGTATCTATGGCAGGCGTCCAGGAGTGCCTGACGAGTCTCCTCGGGCTGGATGATCAGATCGGCCAGGGCGAATTGGAGATAGCGGTCGGCTTCCATGATGCGGTGCGTATGGTTAGGGGAGGGAGGGCGTGGTTAGCGGCTACTCCACATCCAGCTTTCCGCCGGCGGGGACCTCCTGGGGGAGGAGTCCCTGTGCGGCCAGCGCCTTGATGTCCTCGGCGCAGGTGGCCTTCCGGGGCGAGATCTCCAGAGTGGCATCCAGGGAGCCATCGGCCTTTCGGGGAATGCGGACGCCGGCCTTTTCCAGCCAGCGTGCGCAGCGCTCCTGGAGATCCGTGCGGCAGGAGGCGGGGGAGTCGCTGCCCTCGGCGTTCTTGATGGCGGCGAATTCCTCCTTGCGGTCGCCCTCCAGAATGAGGGGATTCTTGGCGAAGGGGATGGCGTCGAAGATGAAGAACTCCAGCTTGATGCCATTGGGCTTCTCGGGAGCGATCTGCGTGCCGTCGGGCGCGGTGTACTTGATCTTCTTCAGGGCGCGGTGAGGCGTGAGGGCGAGGGTGCCGTTGGTGAGCTGTCGGATGAATTCGCGGCTGATGACATGGATTGCGGGGGAACCGGCGCGGAAGCGCAGGCGGCCCTGCTCGTCAGTCTGCTTCAAAAGCTCCTCGGGCATGTCGGAGTATTCCACGATGATCGTCTTGCCGTCCAGCAGGCAGAAGTGCCCCAGCTTTTCCATGGGATCCCGCTTGATGAGAGCGCGGGAGCTCATCTGGGAGCCGCTGAGGTGGTGGAGTCCCAGGAAGAGCGGATCGAAGACGGAGACCATCGGGTTGTCCACTTGCCAGTAGGAGAGGTATTCCACGCCGCGGGCTTCCATGTCGTCCAGAGTGCCAGAGTCCCGCAGCGCCGCCAGGGTGCCGCCGTGTCCATTGGCGAAGAGCGCCAGGCGTCCCGGGGCCTCCAGGAAGGCCTTCCCGTCCTGGTCAAAGCCGGGGAGCTGCCCCTGGGTGAAGAAGCGCACATCCTCCTTGGGGAGACCGAAGAAGGCATTCTTTTCGAAGAAGTCGACGGTGGCCTGGTGGTTGGCGGGGCTGGTCATGATATACCAGGGGATCGCACAGCCGTACTTTTCGCGGTTCCGGAGGATGCCCTCTGCGAAATACTGGAAGAGGGACTTGTTGTGGATGGGGGAGAAGCAGTAGGTGCCCTTGGGACCATCATAGCCCAGGCGCGTGCCCTGTCCGCCTGCCACCGTGAAACCGGCTACCTTTCCCTGGCGCAACAGCTCCTCGCCGGCCTGGATCGCCTCTTCCTGGCGGACCGCCTCTGCAGGCGTGGCGGGAGTCAGGGGGACATAGGGCGCGGGGGTCAGTTTGTCGAAGGGGATTGCGGCATCGCGGGCGTCCTGCACCTGGTGGAACCACTGCAGGACCTCCGTCCAGCGGATGGAATTGATTTGGTCGCCCAGCATATCCCGCTCTGGATCGGAAAGCAGGTCCCAGAAATGCAGGAGGTGCTCCTGTCCCACGGGGGCGAGAATGGTGTATAGCTGGTCTTTGGTATAGCGGCTCATGGAAGGGTTCTCCGAAGAGTGGATTTGCGTAGGAAAAGGAAGATTCTCAAGACGCCGGAAAATATAGCCCCGCCGCCTAGGACTTTACAGCCATAAAGCCCCGCGAATCGGCGTTGCGCGTTTCCGTTTTCGCGCTAAGAATCCTGTCGGAGGGATTCGTGGCGAATATGGACATCGCCCGCCGAGATCACGAGGGTCTTTTCGGGAGTCTGCAATAGGAGCAGTCCCTGGTCGGTATATCCCAAGACGGTGCCGGTGGGGGTATCGGTGGGGCGCTCCACGGTGATGGTCTTCCCCAGGAGGATATCGTGTTTCCGCCAGAGCGGCAGGAAGGGCGCCAGGTTAATAGAGAGGAGCCAGCGCTGATAGAGTGCGTAGAATTCGTCGCAGAAGTCTGCCAGCAGGATTTCCCGGGAGAAGGGTCGTCCCGTGTGCATGCGCAACGAAGTGGCGGTCTCCTGGAGTTCCTGTGGAAAGTCCTCGGCGAGGGCGTTCACGTTGATTCCCACGCCGATCACGATGCCGTGGGTGCCGTTGAGCTCCTCTGCCGGACATTCGCAGAGGATTCCGGAGAGCTTTCGTGAGTCCAGCCACAGGTCATTGGGCCATTTGAGCCCCAAAGGGAGGGTCGGATCCTGCTTCAGCACCGCGGCGTGGAGCGCCAATGCGGTGAGCATGGCCAATTGTGAGAGTCGGACCGGCGAGGTCTTTGGCCAGAGCAACAGCGAAAAATAGAGATTCCTCCCTGCGGGGGAGTGCCAGAGGCGCCGATGACGTCCGCGGCCCGCATTCTGGGATTCCGCCAAGGCCAGGGTGCCCTCTGTGGCCGCCTTCGCTGCCTGGTCCAGAAGATACTGGTTTGTGGAATCCAGATTCTGGAAAGCCCGCAGTGGCATTCCGAGAGCGGGATTGGTCAGATGCTGGAAGAAGAGCCCCTGGTCGAAGGTCTCGGCGGGGGCGTCGGAGGCGTGCGGTGCGTCCATTGGGATTCGTTAGCCCAGGAATCGGCAGATCGTGGGAATCACATCCTCGGCGAAGTCTTCCAGGAGGAAGTGCCCCGCTTTGGGGAAGTTCAGCACCAGGGAGTCGGGGAGGACCTGCTGGACGCGTTCGGCTACCTGGGGGTAGTATGTGGGGTCCTCTTCGCCGCCGATGCAGAGCACGCCTTTGGGCTGGAGCAGCTTAAGGCGAAGGATGATCTCGTTCATCAGGTTATAGATGCTCTGACGGGGGCGCTTGAGGAAATTGAAGTAGCACTGATACCAGGGAAGCCGGCCCTTCTTGGTGAGATACGGGTATAGCATGAGCTGGCGTTCGGGGGCGGACATGGGTGCCGTGCGCACGCCTCGTGCGAGATGCCGCTTGGCATAGAATGCGGTGTCGCGGCCCAGGAGCTGCAACATTCCGGGGAGAGTCATGAGGGGCTCCATGTCCAGCCAGGGCATATTGGGGAAGATGTTTGGGCTCAGCATGACAATGCGGCGAATTCGCTCGCGATGCTGCACCGCGTATCCCAGCGACTGTATGGTGCTGCTGCCGTGGCAGATCAGGTGGAAGCGGGGGATCTGCTCCTGTGCCAGGAAGTAGGTCAGCTGCTCCAGGTGGTTCTCCAGGGAGTAGTCGTACTTCTTCGGCTTGTCGGAGAGTCCGAAGCCCAGGGGATCGATGGCCACCACGCGGAAGCGCTGCTTGAGCAGTGCCTGCATGAGCTTCCGGTAGTGGAAGCTCCAGCCCAGGAGGCTACCTATCAGCACGACAGGAACACCGGCACCCTCGTCCACGTAGTGGATGCGGTGCCCATCTAGAGTCATGTGCCAGCGGCTTAGGAAAGGGAAGTATTCTGGCGAGATAGCGTCAGCCATGGGGAAGGGCCCTCAAGCGGTCTTGTGCGAGGAGGAGGGTGAGGAACCGGACATCCAGGAGGTGTCCGGCCTTGAAGGAGGTAATGGTGCCGGCGGGTCGGCACAAGGGCGGGAGTAGCGAAAGCGCCGCCACGAGATCCAGGCAGGTACGATGCCAGACGGCCTCCAACGCTTTTCCGGAGGGAAGCGTCAGGGTGGCTTCTGGCTCATTGAGGTAGTGATCCCGATCCGCCAGCAGGATGTTCTCTCGGGTATAGCCGAGATTTCGCAATGCGGGGACGAACCACTTCAGGAGGCGCGCTTTCCGGACTTCGGAGGCGGCGCAGTTGGTGCGGGCGGCGCAGCCGGGCCGGAAGGTCTCTGGCGTCAGGCAGAGCTTCAGGCGCTCTTTCCCGATGGCGGTGGGAAAATCGATTGCCACATCCAGGAAGAGCCGGTGGTCGGCGGGGTCCTCGGGGGGCTCCCACAGCAGAAACCCGCCGTTGTTGGGATGGAGGAGCGCCTGGGGCTTTTCGGGGGACAGGTATTTCAGGCGGAGTCCGGGGAGCTCCCGGCGTCCGGCATGATCCAGTGCCTCCATGAGGGGGAGGGACCCGCGGTCAAAGAGGGGCGGATCCTCGGTGTCCAGGGAGACCTCCAGACAATCAATGCCCAGCCCCAGCCGATGACAGATCACGTGCTCGCTCATCCGCAGACGGTTGGCGTCAATCCCAGAGCGCAGCACAATGGCGCGGCTGGCCTGGCAGACACTGCCCACTACGGCGGGAATAGGCAGCTGTTCCGGCAGATCCGCACGGTCAAAAGACCACCCGGGGCGCTCTGTGGGACGGAATCGCACGGTGCGGGTGGCGCCCTTCTGGTAGGTGGCGGGGCCGGCGATCTCTCCTGCGCGCTCCACCGTGCAGGCGAATTCCGGGGGCGTGTAGCCCTCGGGAGCCGCGAGCTCCAGGTCAACGGGGATCTCCGACAGGCGCTCGCGACCTAGTTGCAGCGCCTCCAAGGAGCCGCCTCGCAGGAGTTCGGGGACATCCCTCTTCACGGAATCCGGACCTCCTTGCCCTTGTCTGCGGCAGAACGGTAGAGGCCATCGATGATCTTCTGGACCGCCAGCCCCTCTTCGCCAGAGGCGTGCAACGGCGTGCCCTTCCGGATGGCGTCAAAGAAGTCCCGCAGCTTGGAGACGAAATCGGTGGGCCAGGGGTGTGGCGGCAGGTATCCCGCTGTGGAATTCAGCATGGTTCCTGCCTGGTCGTGGTAGAGGGTGCCGGTCTGGCTGTTGAAGCCGCCCTTGGTGCCCAGGAGTTCCCAGTAGGCGGTGTCCTCTTCAATGTGGGAGCAGAAGGCGCTCTCGATGAGCATGAGGGCGCCGGTGTCGAAGCGGACCTGTCCCACGCAGAGGTCCTCCACCGTGTAGTTCTCGGTGTCCCAGCCGGGCCATTTGCTGACGACCTGTGAGGGCTGGTTGCCCAGATAGGTCCAGGTCATGCCCGCCGCCGCCACGGGACGGGGTTCGCCCATGGCGTAGTGCGCCGATTCAATCTGGTGCACACCGATGTCGATCATGGGACCGCCGCCCTGCAACTCCTTCTGGCCGAAGACGCCCCAGTTGGGGACGCCGCGTCGGCGCATGGCGTGGATCTTCACATAGAGGATGTCCCCCAGCAAGCCCGCCTCCAATGCCCGACGGCACATCTGCACCGTCGGAGTGTACCGAATCTGGAAGCCCACCGCCAAGAGCTTTCCCGACTTGCGGGCGGCCTGGAGCATCTTCTCGCATTCACCGGGATCCATCGCCATGGGCTTCTCCACCATGACATGGCAACCCGCCTTCAGGGATGCGATGGCCGCCGGCGCGTGGACATTGTTGGGTGTGCAGACATCCACCACATCCAGCTCCTCTTTCGCCAGCATCTCCCGGTAGTCCGCATAGACCCGCGCATCCTGGCAGCCGGGCTGCTGGCGGAACCACTCCAGGCGCTCGGGACGGATGTCGCAACCCGCCACAATCCGCGCCTCGGGCAGGCTCTGGAGGGCCGCGATGTGCGCCTTGGAGATGTTTCCGGTGCCCAGGATCGCCAGGCGCAGGGGCTCCTGGCGGACGGGTTGCTTGGTGAAGAATAGCTCGGGTGCCATGAGAAATGACGTTCAGTGGAAGAGGGGGAGGAGGGTGTGTCTCGGTTTTTCCTACTTGATGAGGAATTCCTTTCCGCCCTGCTCGGCAGAGCTGTAGAGGCCGTTGATGATCTTCTGGACCGCCAGGCCCTCCTCGCCATTGGCAGTCAGGGGCTTTCCGAAACGGATGGCGTCGCCGAATGCCTTGAGCTTGTGGTAGAACATGTTGGGGTAGGTATCCTCCTGGGTGGGCAGCCAGCCCGCCTTGGAATTCACCATGGTGCCCGCCAGATCGTGGTAGAGGGTGGCGTTCTTGAAGTCGAAGCCGCCCTTGGTGCCCAGGACCTGCCAGTTCAGATACTCGTTCGTCTCGATGTGGGAGCAGAAGGCGCTCTCAATCTGCATGAGCATGCCGTTGGCGAAGCGCACCTGTCCCACGCAGAGGTCCTCCACGGTGGAGTTCTTGTAGTCCCAGTTGGGCCAGCAGCCCACGACCTGGGAGGGTTTGTCGCCCAGGTAAGTCCAGGTCATGCCAGTGGCCGCCACGGGCACCGGCTGCCCCACCGCGTAGTGGGAACACTCAATCATGTGCACCCCAATGTCGATCATGGGACCGCCACCCTGTAACTCCTTCTGGCCGAAGACGCCCCAGTTGGGCACGCCACGACGACGCATGGCCTGCACTTTTACGACCAACACGTCGCCAAGGACCCCGGCATCAAAGGCGCGGCGACACATCTGGGTGCTGCTGTTGTAGCGGAACTGGAAGCCCACGCCCAAAATCTTGCCCGCCTTCTTCGCGGCGGCACACATCTTCGCGCATTCCTCCGGATTCATGCCCATCGGCTTCTCCACCATCACGTGGCAACCGGCCTTCAAGGCAGCAATGGTCGCCTCCGCATGGACGCCGTTGGGAGTGCACACATCCACGACATCCAACTTCTCCTTCTTCAGCATCTCGTTGTAGTCGAGATAGGTACGCACATTCTGCATGCCCGGCTGCTGCACAAACCACGCGTTGCGCTCGGGCTTGATGTCACAGCTGGCCACAACCTCGAACTCGGGGAGACGGCTGTAGGCATCCAGATGCTTGACACAGATTCCACCCGTGCCAATGAAGGCGACACGCAACCGCGCAGGAATCTTCGCAGCGGTGATGATGGGAGAAGCGGCCTTCTTCACAGAGGCCTTGGCGGGAGTCTTCTTGACGGGAGACATGGTGAATCCGATAGTTAGGATGGTTTTTTGAAGAAGAACAAAAACGGAAATCGTTAACAAATCGACGGGCTACAACAAAAGTATGCGCAAAAAATCCAAGAAAGACAAGCCCATCTATAGGAAAACAGGCAGAAATGTAGCGTGTAATTTTGGGACGGGTAGGTTCTGAGGCAAAAAATCCCCGATGGATCCTGACGAAATCTGACAAAACATGCAGATTCCGACAGTTTCTGTCTGTTGCTATGAAAAAGTCGTCAGAATGTGTCATGAGTTGTCAAAATTCCGCTATATTACGCAATGTTTTTATTTTTAGGAAAGGATTTCCAGGAGATTTTCAGCATGGATTCACAGGATTTGGAGCAGGGTCAGGAGGAGAAGGAGATTGTGTCTTCTTCTGGTGCTGACGTTGAGAAGGGCGTTGTTGAGGGTGACACTGCTGCGGGCGTGTCGTTGCTCTTTGGCGCCGGTGTTGAGGCTGATGGCGAGTCTGAGGAGGTTGTGGAGGAGGGCAGTGCTTCTGGCAAGGAGGAGCGTCTGGCCAAGTTCCTGGCTTCTGCGGGCATTGCCTCCCGCCGCAATTGCGAGGAGCTGATTCAGGAGGGCCGTGTGACGGTGAATGGCGAGCCCGTGGTCTCTCCCGCCTACAATGTGGATCCCGCGAAGGACCATGTCTGCTTTGAGGGTCGTCCTGTGGAGAGCTACCCCCAGGGAAAGGTCTATATCCTGCTCAACAAGCCCGTGGGATACACCTGCAGCGCCAAGGATGACCACGCCGAGAAGCTGGTCTTCGAGCTGATCCCCCAGCGCTTCGGACGCCTCTTCACTGTGGGGCGCCTGGACCGCGACTCCGAGGGAATGCTCATTCTTACCAACGACGGCGAATACGCCCAGCGCGTCATGCATCCCTCCCGACAGATCGTGAAGCGCTACTACGTGGAGTGCGATGGACAGTTCACTACCAGCCTCCGCCGCCGCATGATCGAGGGATTCTATGACAACGACGAGTTCCTCCGTGCGCTCAATGTGGAGGAGGTCAATGTCTCCCGCGGTCACTGCACTTTGATCTTCACCCTCGGCGAGGGTCGCAAGCGCGAGGTGCGCCGCCTCTGCAAGGATGTGGGTCTCCAGGTGACCCTCCTGCGACGCATCGCCATCGGCGCTCTGGAGATGGACGACAAGCTGTCCGCCGGCTCCTGGCGCATGCTCTCCGAGGAGGAGCAGCAGAAGGTCTTCGAGAAGGTGCGCCTCCCCGAACAGGCCGCCGCCGTCGATCCGAAACCCTACTGGCAGAAGGAAAAGAAGCCCTTCGACCGTGAACACCGCCCCTACGCCGCTAGCCCCTTCCCCGAATACCGCAAGCGCGAAGAGGACTCCTCCGAATCCCGCGACCGGAAGCCCTTCGACCGCGACCGGAAGCCCTTCGACCGCGACCGGAAG
>CAZMWS010000019.1:0-8396 GCA_964570085.1 uncultured Lentisphaeraceae bacterium
GCGGGTATCCCGGGGATCCCGGACTTGGTCGGGACGGATCACGATGGCATAGCTGGGGCGCGTCACATTCAGGGGCGTCCCCATGCGGTCCTGCAATTCCCCCCGGCACGCCGGAACATATACTAGGCGGCTCTGCTCCCGAAACGCCTTCTCCGTCAATGCACGGTCGGGTCGCAGCTGATACCATGCCACGACCCCCACCAGCCCCAGGAAGAGCGCCGTCACCGCCAGGCGCAATCCCGGCACGACACTGCGGCCAGGACGACTCGCGCGATCCTCTTTCGACTGGCTCTCGCTCTCTTTCATGGACTCCTGGACACCGAGGACCGCCCCCTGCCCCGTTTTTAGCAATCGGCGGAATCGGGGACGCGGCCGGGATCCTTCAGGAGGCCGGCGGTCAGGCGCTGCCGGACTACCTCATAGAGGAGAATCGAGGTAGCGGTGGAGACATTCAGAGAATCCGCCTCGCCCAGCATGGGGAGTCGCACCACCAGGTCAGCCTGCTGGATCCAGGGTTTCGTGAGACCGAATTGCTCGGCGCCCACCACCACGGCCACGGGCTTCGTCAGATCCACCTGTGTATAGAGGGTATCCACGTGGGGAGAGGTCGCCAGGATCCGGATGCCCTGCTGCTTGAGCCAGGGGATGGTCTCCTGGGTGGTCGCCTCCGCCACGGGCAAGGTAAAGAGATTCCCGGTGCTGGCGCGCACCACATTGGGATTGAAGAGATCCGTGCGGGAATCGCAGAGGATCAGTCCGTTCACCTGGACGGCATCGGAGGAGCGCATGATGGTTCCCAGATTGCCGGGCTTCTCGATCTGTTCTGCCACCAGATAGAAGGGATTGTCCACGCGCTTCAGGTCTTTCAGCGTGCGGTGGATTTGCGGTCCCACGCCCAGGAGTCCCTCCGGACGGTCCCGGTAGCACATCTTTTCGAAGGCGGCGGGCGCCACGCGGATCAAGCGCGCGCCCCGATCGGCCCACTGCTGCAGGAGTTCCTCCTCGTGGTGCTTTTCGGCGGGGAACATCTCCGGGCAGACGAAGATCTCTTTCAGGGGATAGCCGCCCGCCAGTGCGCGGACCAGGGCGCGATAGCCCTCCGCCAGCACCACCTGGCTGTCGTCCCGATCCGGACGATCCCGCCACCGCACTACCTGCTTCACCTTCGGATTCTGCAGACTCGTCAGTTCTTCGTGAAAACGCATCTTTCTTCCCAAATTATATTCTAAAGGTCGTCAAAAAAAGGAGACATGAGGCCTCCTTCCAAATGCACGCCAAGTAAGATAATGCCTGCCTGTGGCACCGCCCCCGCGCGCCCCCGCAAATCACCCTCTTTCCACCCGAACTACCACCATGCTTCGCGAACGCCTAAAGGTCGCTATCCCACTTCTCGCCGTCGTCTTTCTCTGCTTCTTCCTGCCCGGAAATTGGGGACGGAGCGCGTTTGCGCTGTTGGCGGCAGTGTTGCTCTTTGGGGCAAACCATGAGGGCTGCCAGCTCTGCGGCTTCCTTCCCTGGAAGAAGGAGGAGCTCCTCCTGGATGCCTTCGCGCTGGCGCTCATCGGCAATGCCTGGATGCAATTCTTCCCCGGACCCGTGCTTCTCATGGCGTTCCTTCTTTTGGCATTTGCACTCTATTTCGGACAGGAGGTCACCCGAAAGAGCCTGGAGAATACGGCGAAGGTAATTCTGGTTGGCACGCTGGTCTGCTGGGCGCTCTCATTTATGGCGCAGATCTTCTACCAGTTCGGACCCACCGGCCCCGCATTGCTGGCATTCTTGGTGGTGGTCACGAAAGTGGCCGATATCGGTGCCTACGCTGTCGGAAGCGCCACCGCAAAGCTCCCGGGCGGAAACCACAAGCTGTGCCCCTTCGTCAGCCCCAAGAAGAGCTGGGAGGGACTCCTGGGGGGCATCGCCGCCTCCGTGGTCGTCGCCGAGCTCTTTGTGATCTTCGGGCATAACTCCATGATGGTCGGCGTCCTGGACCTGACCTGGCTCAACGCCATCCTACTGGGATTTGTCGCCGCCACCGTCGGGCTCCTGGGCGATCTCTGCGAGTCCCTCCTGAAACGCGCCGCCGGCGCAAAGGACTCCGGGAAGATCCCCGGATTGGGCGGCGTCTTGGATATGGTCGATAGCCTGCTCCCCATGGGAGCGCTGCTCTATGCGTGGCTGTCGTACTAATAGACTAGTACTTAGCAGGTTAGTGGTTAGTGATTAGCCTATATGGTGCCTGCGGCGCATTTCCGCGGTTTTGAACCGCGGTACCAATACCGCCGCATAGAGCGCGGCAGAAGAACGCCAGCATGGGGGCGGGGGCGGTAGCCTCCCGTCCTTTGGATATTTTGGGAAGGGGCGAAGAGGTTTTTTCCTCTTGCCCTGTGCCTCCCCCCGGTTTGGTATTTCGCGGGCGAGTGGCTAGTCTATTCGGGGGAACAGGCGGCGGGAGAGCCGCGCAGCGAGCTTATAGCTAGCCACCAGACTGCCAGGTGCTAATTACCGTCTTTTTTCGGCGTCGAGGCGGAAGAATCGTGCGCCGTGTCGGGGGACGGTGAACTCGAATTTCTCTTCGAATTCGCCGAGATCAGCGCGTTCGAGGAGATCGAAGATTGCGACTTTTCCCGCGAGATCCAGCTTATAGAATCCGGCATTGAAGGCGTGTGGCTCGTCGCTGGCGTTATAGAGAGCGAGGTAGCGCGAGGGTCCACTGGCGGTATCGCAGTCTTTCACCAGGATATAGGTCTCGCCAGAGCGCAGGACCACGCGGGGCTGTGCGCCCAGGTCATTCTGGTTCATGCCGATCAGGAAGGGATTTGTGAGCAGTGCCAGAGTGATATCGTCTATCTGGCGCACATCGCTGCCGATCAGCAGGGGGGACGAGAAGAAGCACCACAGTCCGAAGTGTGTTTGCTGCTCCTCGTATTCCAGGCCGGTGTCGTAGGCGGCGACGGTCTTGGTCTTACCGACGATGTGCCCCACTTCCATCATGTCCATGTCGTTGTAGTGACCGAGGCTCATGAAGGGAGTCAGCGGGATATTCTCGTCGATGATCTGTTTCACACTAGGCCAGTTTGCCTGGATATCGCCGGTGGTTCGCCAGGACTCCGCGACGCGTCGTGCCCATTCGCCAGGGAAGGTCCAGCGGCAGATATTCATGCGCACGCCCGGCTTGACGCGGTCGATGGCGTGTCGGATCGCCGTGTAGCGCTCCTGGGGATCCAGATTCTGGCGCTCGCCGCCGCAGAAGTCGATTTTGATGAAATCGAAATCCATCTCGCGGAAGTAGAATTCGGCGTCCTGGTCGTCGTGACCGAAGAATCCGGCGCCATGTCCGCCGACGTCGTTGTCGCAGAGGCTCCCGCAGGTATCCGAACCGGCGTCGGAATAGATGCCCGCCTTCATGCCCAGGGCGTGGATGCGGTCCACCACCGGCTTCAGACCGCGGGGGAAGCGTACCGGATTGACGCGGAGCTTTCCGGATTCGTCGCGTCCATGGAAGAATCCGTCGTCGATATTGACATAGCGGAAGCCGGCATCGCGCAGTCCATTGGCCGCCATGGTTTCGGCGACGCCGATGATGATGTCCTCGGAGATATTGACGCGGTAGGTATTCCAGCTGGACCATCCCATGAGCGGACGCTGCACACCGCCCGTCTTCGCATCCGCCGCCTTCTCCATCAGGGAAAATGCGCGCTGTGCCATCTTCGGGTAGTCGGCTTCAGAGACTCTCGAGATATTGATGAACGCCGTCTTGGCGTCTGGCGAAATGCGCATGCGGTAGGGGCATTTCGGGCAGTCATTCGGCTTGACTGTCAGGTCGCCCCGTGTCAAAGTCGCATAGTTGGAAGAGGAATCCATTTTGGGCAGTTGGGTGTTAGTCGTTGTAGACGGAATCGTGTGTGATGGTGATTCGTGCTTTTCCGCGGATATCCGCGCTGGAGGATCCCACTAGGAATTCGACTGAGCCGGCATCCACGCGGAGGAGGTGATGGAATTCGTCCCAGTATGCCAGATCGCGGGTGCGGATGGGAATGACCACCTTCCGGGATTCGCCGGGTTTTAGAAAGACCTTCTGGAAGCCCTTCAGCTCCTTGACACAACGCTCGACTTTCGCATTCGGATAAGAGGCATAGACCTGCACGACTTCCGCACCAGGGACCTTTCCCGTGTTCTTCAGCGTGACGGAGACTGTGATGCGGCCGCGTGCATTTGTGGCGGCGACCTTACTGTATCCGAAGGTGGTATAGCTCAGGCCGTGTCCGAAGGGGAAGAGCGGCGCGATGCCCTTGTGGTCGTGCCAGCGGTATCCCACATAGAAGCGCTCGTTGTAGACGATCTTCTCTCCGTTGTAGGTGCCCATTTGCGCGACGGCGGTGTCGTCGTAGCTTCTCGGCCAAGTCTGCGCCAGCTTTCCGCTGGGATTCACATCGCCGAAGACGACGTCGACAAGCGCATTGCCCTCTTCCATGCCAAGATAGGAGGTCTGGAGCATCGTCTCCACCTTGTCAGTCCAGGTATAGCCCACCGGCGTACCGGAGCGGGAGATGACCACCAGGTTCTTCAGCTTCCAGCCGAGAATCGTGTGCATGGCATCCTGCAATTCTTTCGGCCAATCCATGCTCAAACGGTCGCGGCTCTCGGACTCCATGTTCTCCTGGTAGCCCAGCTCCGTGCCCGTGAAGATGATCACCGCATCCGCAGACTCGGCCGCCTTCTTCAAATCCTTTGCGTCGCACCAGTCAGCGGAGGTCTTTTGCTCGACATGGCCGCCCGTGAGGGTGGCATTGGAGGTATCGGTCTGCGCAATCTCTCTCTTCGCGCAGAACGGCATGAGCACTACCTCGCAACCCTTCAGGCGCTCCTTGAGGGCTCCAAAGAGCGTCACTTCGTACGGGACACAGCCCTCCCCCGAACACCCCTGATGGCACTGCTTCTCGTCCGCCAGCTTGCCAATCACCAGGACCTTCTTGAGCTTCTTCGCATTGAGCGGAAGGACGCCCTTGCTGTTCTTCAGTAGCACGACGGAGGCGGCGCCCTCCTCCCGCGCGATGCGCTGATTCGCCTTCGTGTTGCTGGCCCCCGTCTTTCGGGGCGCATCCGTGAGGAAGCCGGTCTTTGCCATGACCCAGAGGGTGCGCAGGGCCATCTCGTCCACAGTCGCGGCAGGCACCTCATTGGCGCGCACGGCGTCCGCCAAAGGATAGGTCCCTGCCTTCGGATTGTAGTTGTAGATAATGCCCTCCCCATACTGCATTTCCAAGCCACCGCCATTATTGGCGGCGAAAGCGGTGGTATGCTGTCCGCCCCAGTCGGTGACCAGGATTCCCTGGAAGCCCCAGCGGTCGCGGAGGATTGCCTTCTGCGTATACTTGTTCTCGCTCGCCCAGATGCCGTCGATCTTGTTGTAGCTGGACATGACGCAGAGGACGCCTGCTTCCTTTACGGCAGCGCGGAAAGCGGGAAGGTAGATCTCGTTGAGAGTGCGGTCGTCGACGTGTGTATCGACGGTATCGCGGTTGAGCTCCTGGTCATTGAGGCAGAAGTGCTTGACGGTCGCCGCCACATCGTAGCTCTGCACCCCCTGGATCATCGGCACGCACATCCGCGATGCGAGAATCGGATCCTCGCCCAGGTATTCCCAATTGCGGCCATTGAGCGGCGTACGAAGGATGTTCACGCCGGGGCCCAGCAATTGGTCCACACCCCGATCCCGCGCCTCGGCACCTAAGACCTCGCCATGCTTGCGCGCCCAGCGCGGATCCCAGGTCTGCGCCAATGCCGAGAGGGACGGCAATTTCGTGTTCTTGCTCCTGGGCTCGACATACCCCCAGGTCCAGCGAATGAACGCCGGACGAATCGTCGAGCTGTTGTCGCTCATCAGCCACTCACGCTGGATGCCGACACGTGGAATTGCAGAAAGTGTAAACGTGCCCGATCCTCCGAGCAGCTGCACCTTCTCTTCCAGGGTCATCTTGGACAGCGTCTCACGCGCGACCTTCAGGGCTTCTTCGTCGTTTAGCATGGCAAAAAATCAAAACTGGCGGACCATTCCTCCGCGAGGAAAAAGGGAGAATTCCTACGCAACGGACATCTTAGGGGGCTTCCGAAAAAAACACGAGTCATACTGTAAATCCCCTCTTTTATTTTTTCCTCCTCTATACGCCTTCCAAAAGGCATCTTCCTTCCCTGCTTTTTTCTTTTCATTCCGATTCTGAGATAAAAAAGTACCTAGCGGAAGCTAAGACTGTGGGCATTACATTACTCCTCAGTTACTAGGCAAATGCCGTTGGAATCAGAAAAGGCATGGCAATTGTTGTCATGCAATGCGCGTAACGAGTCCGGGATGGTCTGTTTTTTATGACGGAACAAGAGAAAAAGCTAGCTTTTGTTTCCTTTTGCATTGAGGAATACAAGACCGAGCACCATGCCTCCGGAAGCATGGTGGCAGACGGGTTTGCGGCTTACGGCGTAATTGACTATCTCCTTCAACACTATGATATTCTGCACAGCATGGGGCGTGACGAAATCCTAAATGATATCGAGCGTTACCTCGAAGTGCGCAGGAGGCAGAAATGAGGCTCTACCATGGTGGTCTTGAGGTTGTCGAGCATCCGCGAATCCTACCCAGCGAGCACATTGGGGACTCTGGAAGCGGCTTCTATACCACAAGCGACATATCCCAGGCACGAAGATTTGTGGTGACCAAGTGCAACCGTGAGAATCGCCTCAAGGGCATCGTGTTGATCTACGAGGCACCAGACGATCTCATTTCCAATGGATATGGTCTGAGGATCCGAGCATTCCGGCAGGCCGATGCACTGTGGGCGCAATTTGTTCTGGCAAATCGAAAACGGCGCAACTTCGAACACGACTACGATGTCGTCGCGGGGGCAGTCGCCAACGATCAGGTCTATGCCATTTTCGCTCTTTATGAAAACGAATTCATCGACCTCGACGAGCTCCTTGAGCGTCTTAGGGTTCGCAAGCTGACTGACCAGATACTATTTCATTCCGAGCGCGCACTAGGGCTGTTGAAGTTTATCGGCAGCGAGGAGGTCGTATGCCAGCCGAAATAACCCAAGAGAATGTGCGTTTGCTTTTGCCGGGAAAGACTGCGCAGGTCGCGACCATGATCGCAGAGGCGAGGAAGATCTCCCCCGCGATGGCACTCTTGGAATTCTACCATTCCAAGGCCTATCAAAAGCTGGAGTGCGAAAAAACGAAATACTGGCACTACAGCCCCGCACAATTGTTCGAAGTGTATAGCCTCTACGGTTGAGACCCCCTCTTCCGCCTCATCCGGCGGTATGGGACTGCGGTATCCTACTGCTATCCTAAGGCTTTTTCGAGGGGTGCGGGGGGCAAGGCCCCTCCGTCCTTTGGATATTCTCCCCCCTATCAGAAACCAGGGCACAGTGTGCTTTTCAGCAGACTGTGCCCTGCCCCGCATTTCTGCCATCTATCTCTAGACGGCGTGTTCGTGTACACCCATCACGGCGCGTCCAGAGGGCTCATTCATGTGTTTGAAGGCCTCGTCCCATTCCAGTGCCTTGGCGGTGGAGCAGGCGACGGATGCCTCGTGTGGCACGCAAGCGGCGGCGGATTCGGAGGGGAAGAACTCCGCGAAGATTGCGCGATAGTAGTATTCCTCTTTGGTGGCGGGGGTGTTGACGGGGAAGCGTTTGGCGGCCTGTGCAAATTGCGCGTCGGTGACTTCGCGTGCAGTCATCTCCTTGAGGGTATCGATCCAGGAGTATCCCACGCCATCGGAGAACTGCTCCTTCTGCCGCCAGGCGACGGTAGGCGGAAGCATGTCCTCGAAGGCCTCGCGGAGGATCCACTTTTCGATATGGGAGTCTCCATGGGAGCCGGTGGTAGCGGGGAGGAGTCGTCCCTGGCACATTTTGTCAGCGGGGTTGAGTCGCATGGCCACATCCAGGAATTCCTTGTCGAGGAAGGGGACGCGTCCTTCCACACCCCAGGCGGCCAACGCCTTGTTGGCGCGGAGGCAGTCATAGAGATGGAGCTTTCCGAGCTTCCGGACGGTCTCTTCATGGAACTCCTTGGCGTTCGGCGCCTTATGGAAGTATAGGTATCCGCCGAAGATCTCGTCGGCGCCCTCGCCGGAGAGGACCATCTTGATGCCCATCGCCTTGATGGCGCGCGCCATGAGGAACATTGGCGTGGAAGCGCGGACGGTGGTGATGTCGTAGGTCTCCAGGTGGTAGATCACATCGGGGAGCGCATCCAGCGCCTCTTGGATGGTGAAGTGAATTTCGTGGTGGACAGTGCCCAGGTATTCGGCGGCGGTGCGTGCGGCCGCCAGATCGGGAGAGCCCTCCAGACCGATGGCGAAGGAGTGCAGTCGCGGCCACCAGGCCTCCTGGGTATCG
>CAZMWS010000019.1:8406-12356 GCA_964570085.1 uncultured Lentisphaeraceae bacterium
TCCGCGCGAATTTTGCGGTGATGGCGGTAATGACCGTGGAATCCAGTCCGCCGGAGAGTAGGACGCCGTAGGGGACATCGCTCATCATCTGGCGCTTCACGGCGGCCTCCAGGGCATCCCGCAGGACGGGGATGGAGGAGGTGTTGTCCTTGACAGCGTCGTATTGGAACCAGTCGCGGTGATACCACTGTGTGGGCTTGTCCTGTCCGCTCTGCAGGGAGTGTCCGGGGAGGAATTCCTGGATCATGCAGCAGACGCCCTCCAGGGCCTTGAGCTCGGATGCCACGTAGTATCGGCCCTCGGCATCCCATCCCTGGTAGAGGGGAATGACGCCGATGGGATCGCGGCCGATGAGGTACTTATCCTCCTTGGTATCGTAGAGTGCAAAGGCGAAGATTCCGTTGAGGCGGTCGAGGAAATCCGCGCCGTATTTGATATAGAGCGGGATGAGGACCTCGCAGTCGGAGCGGGTCTGGAACTGGTATTCCGGAGAGAGCTCCTTTCGGAGTTCCTCGTGGTTGTAGATCTCGCCGTTGACTGCCAAGACGTATCGTCCGTCGGGGCTGACGAGGGGCTGTTTGCCGGAGAGCGGGTCGATGATGGCCAGTCGCTCGTGGGAGATGAGCGCGTGCTCGCCTTCGAAGACGCCGGACCAGTCCGGTCCGCGATGACGGATCTTCCGGGACATTTGCAAGAGCTGCTTTCGCAGATGGGAAGCGGCGCCCTCCTTGACATCAAAAATGCCTACGAATCCACACATGGAATTTGTTCTCCTTCAAGAAGATGGATGGTTATGAATTTTTAGAGCTCTCCGAGTTGCCGGGCGCACTTGAGGCCATCTGCGATGGCGCGGACCACCAGGGAGGGCCCCGAGGCGGCATCGCCGCAGAGCACCACATTGGACTGGTCGGGCAATCCCAGGCTCTCCAGGACTTGTGCGCGGGTGCGCTTCAGGAATCCCATGGCAAGCACTACCATATCGCAGGCAATGACATGCGAGGGGCCGGCCGGCACGAATTTCATGGGTCGACCCTCCGGAGAGAACTCCCATTCCACGGGGACCACCTCGGCGCCGGCGACCTGTCCGTCGTGCTCCAGGATCCGCAGGGTATTGAGGCTCCAGAAGCGCTGCATGCCCTCCTCTACTGCGTAGGACGAGCGCAACTGGTAGGGCCATGCGGGCCAGGGGGTCTTGGGGGATCGGTGTTCGGGAGGCATGGGCATGACATCGATGGAGAGCGCGGATTGTGCGCCCTGTCGTAGCGCGGTTCCCGCGCAGTCGCTGCCGGTATCGCCGCCGCCGATGACCAGCACGCGCTTTCCGGCGGCGCTGATGGCCGTGTGGTCGGATTCGCCGGTGGTGGCGCGGTTCTGGTCGCCCAGGTAGTCCAGTGCCTGGTAGACCTGTGGCAGCTCCCGTCCGGGGACCTTCAGATCCCGGGGAATGGGGGTGCCATTTGCCACCACCACGGCATCGAAGTGTTTCAGGAGATAGGCACCGGAGATGTCCTTGCCGATCTCGGCACCGCCCTGGAAGTGGATTCCGGAGGCCTCCAGGACCTTCCAGCGACGTTCCACCACGGCCTTGTCCAACTTGAAGCAGGGAATGCCGTAGCGGAGCAGTCCGCCGACCTGTCGGTTGCGGTCGAAGAGAGTGACCTCGTGTCCGGCGTCATTGAGTGCCACGGCGGCGGCAAGTCCCGCGGGCCCTGCGCCGATGACGGCGATCTTATGGCCGGTGCGGTGGGCGGGGATGCTTGGGGTCACCCATCCGCGGGCGAAGGCGGTCTCCACGACCGCCTTTTCCACTTGACGGACGTTGGTGGATCCGAAGTCCAGTCCACCCAGGCAGCATGCGTTTTCGCAGAGTGCGGGGCAGACCCGGCTGGTGAATTCGGGGAAGGGGCTGGTTTCGGCCAGGCGTTCCCAGGCGTCCTGCCAATCCCCATGGACCACTGCGCGGTTCATTTCGGGAATGTGGTTCATGAGGGGGCAGCCCATGGCGTGGCAGAAGGGCAGTCCGCAGTTCTGGCAGCGTTTTGCCAGGCTCTGGACCTCGGGGAGAGGCACAGTGGCCTCCACTTCGCGGGGATCTCCGAGGCGCTGGGCGACGGGGCGGTAGAAGTGCTCCCGACGGGGGATTTCAAAGAAGGTCTTGCTCATTTATCGTGCGCTCCGAAAGATTTTCTTGTATTCTACGGGCATGACGCAGACGAATCGTCCGCGGTATTCCTTCCACTGATCCAGGATGCGTCCGGCCAGGGCGCTGCCGGTGAGGGCGTGGTGCTTCTCCAGCAGCGCGAGCAATTCGGCCTCCTCGGGGGAGTCCTCACGGACCGTCTCCAGGTCCACCGTATCCAGGTTGCAGCGCAGATCGAAGTCACCGGATTGATCCAGCACGTATGCCAGACCGCCCGTCATGCCGGCGGCGAAGTTGACGCCGGTGGGACCCAGCACCACCACTCGACCGCCCGTCATGTATTCGCAGCCGTGGTCGCCCACGCCCTCCACCACGGCCTGGAAGCCGCTGTTGCGGATGGCGAAGCGCTCGCCCACTTGTCCGTTGACGAAGATCTCGCCGGAGGTGCCGCCGTAGCCGATGACGTTGCCGGCCAGGACATTCTCTTCGGGAGCGCAGGGCGAAGTGGGATCGGGCACGATGACAATGCGTCCGCCAGAGAGGCCCTTTCCGACGTAGTCGTTTGCCTCGCCCGTCAGACGGAAGGTGATTCCGTGTGCCAGGAAGGCGCCGAAGCTCTGTCCGGCCACGCCCTTGAAGTCGATCTGCCAGGTGTCATCGGGCAGCCCCGCCAGGCCCTTCGCCAACGCCACACGTCCCGAGAGGCGTGCGCCCACGGAGCGGTTTGCGTTGACGATGGACAGGGAGGCCTTCGCCGGCGCGAAGGAATCCAGCGCCTTCCCCAGGGCGGGGAAGAGCACCTGGTCGTCGTAGGTCTGCTGGGGATGGAGCTGTCCGTCCCAGCGGATCTGTGCGCCCTCCACGCGATGGAGCATGTCGTGGAAATCCAGTCCGGCGGCCTTTCCGGTCATGCGTTCGGGATCAGGCTCCAGCAGATCGGCGCGGCCCACGGCCTCGTCCAGGGAGTGTAGTCCCAGGGATGCCAGGATTTCGCGGGCCTCCCGTGCGATGAAGCGGAGATAGCGGACGATGTGTTCGGGCTTTCCCTGGAAGCGCTTGCGGATCTCGGGATCCTGCGTGGTGATGCCGGCGGGACAGGTGTTGTCCTGGCACTGCCGAAGCATAATGCATCCCAGCGCCAGCAGCAGCGCGGGGGCGAAACCGAATTCCTCGCCGCCCAGAAGTGCGGCGACCACCACATCGCGGCCGGTGCGGAGCTGTCCATCCACCTGCAGGCGGACCTTTCCGCGCAGGTTGTTCTTCACCAGAGTCTGGTGGGTCTCGGCCAGGCCGATCTCCCAGGGCATTCCCGCGTATTTCATGGAGCTCAGGGGCGCGGCGCCGGTGCCGCCGTCGTGACCGGAGATGACCACCACATCCGCGTGGGCCTTTGCCACACCAGCGGCGATGGTTCCCACGCCGTTTTCAGAGACCAGCTTCACGGAGATCCGTGCGGCGGGATTCACGGCGCGCAGGTCGTGGATCAGCTGTGCCAGGTCTTCGATGGAGTAGATATCGTGGTGAGGCGGCGGGGAGATGAGGGTCACGTGGGGCGTGGAGTGGCGGGTGCGTGCGATCTCCTCGTTGACCTTGTCGCCGGGGAGCTGTCCGCCCTCGCCGGGCTTGGCGCCCTGCGCCATCTTGATCTGCAAGTCCTTGGCGCGCGCCAGGTATTCCACCGTGACGCCGAAGCGTCCGGAGGCCACCTGACGGATGGCGCTGGCGCGGTTTTCGCCGTTGGGGCCGGGAAGATTCCGTTCAGGGCCCTCGCCGCCTTCGCCGGAGTTGCTCATGATCCCCAGGGAGTTCA
>CAZMWS010000019.1:12366-15643 GCA_964570085.1 uncultured Lentisphaeraceae bacterium
CCTCGTTTGCCAGCTTGCCCACCTGGGGGCGCTCCTCGGGGCTCAGGGCGCCCAGGCTCATGGCGCCGGAGACGAAGTGCTTCAGGATGGCGTCCTCGCCCTCCACCTTCTCCAGCGGCAAGGGCTGTACGCCCTCGGTGCGGAAGCGGAGCAGATCCCGGAGCCGGATGGGGGTCTCGGGGTGGTTCGTGGCATCGGCGAAGGCGCGGTAGCGCTCGGGGTCATCCTGTCGGACGGCGGCATGGAGGCTGCAGACCGCGGTGGGCGTCACCAGATGGGGTTCGCCGTCCCGTCTCCAGCGGTATGCGCCGCCCACGGGCAAGGAGCGCAACAGCGCCATGGGCGCCCGTGCCTCCTGGACACGCTGGCGGACCTCCTGGGCCACTTCCTGGATGCCGATGCCGTCCACGGCGCTGGGCGTGCCGGGGAAGTATTTGCGGATCAGTTCGTGTCCCAGTCCGATGGCCTCGAACATCTGTGCGGAGCGGTAGCTGCGCAGGGTGGCGATGCCCATCTTGGACATGCATTTGAGCAGCCCCTTGTCGATGGCGGAGATGTAGTTCTCGGTGGCCTTGGCGGGATCCTGTTCCCGCGCCAGGGCGGCGACAGTCTCCAGCGCCAAGTAGGGATGGATGGCGGTGGCGCCATATCCCAGCAGCAGCGCGAAGTGCATGACCTCCCGGGCTTCGCCGGTCTCCAGGATCACGCCCACGGGGGGACGCAATCCGGCGGCGGAGAGCGCCTGGTTCACGGCGGCGGCCGCCAGCAGCGAGGGGATGGGCATCTGGTCGGCGGGGACCTCGCGGTCGCTCAGGATCAGGATGTTCTTTCCGGCACGGGCGGCGGATACCGCCTTCGCCTCCAATTCGGAGAGCGCGGCATCCAGGTCGTCCTTCCAGACGATGGAGAGGCGTTCCACGCGGCTCTTCTCCATGGTCTCCAGACGCGCCAGGTCCTCGCCGGTCAAGACCGGACGAGCCAGGCGGATGAGGCTGGCGCGGTGCGCCTCCTCAGAGAGGACATTCCCCTGGTTGCCGATGTAGGTGGTCAGGCTCATGACCAGCTGCTCTCGGATGGGATCGATGGGGGGATTGGTCACCTGGGCGAAGCGCTGCTTGAAATACTGGAAGAGCAGCTGCGGCTTGGGAGAGAGCACCGCCAGCGCGGCGTCGTTGCCCATGGAGCCCACCGGTTCCTTGCCGGTCTCCAGCATGGGCCGCACCAGCAATTCCACATCCTCCTGGCTCCAGCCAAAGAGGCGCTGGCGCTCCTTCAGGTTCTCCGTCACGTGCTCCGCCGCAATGGAATCGAACAGTCCCGTCACCGGGATCTTGCTCTCCTGGCTCCAACGGCGATACGGGGACTGACGCGCCACGCGGTTCTTCAGCTCCTCATTCAGGATCAGCCGGTGCGCCTGCAGATCGCACCAAAGGATCTCGCCGGGCTTCAGACGGCCGCGGCAGACCACCTCGGCAGGATCCAGGTCCAAGACGCCGGTCTCCGACGCCAGCACAAAGAGGCCATCCTTGGTCAGCGAATACCGCGCAGGACGCAAGCCATTGCGGTCCAGCATGGCGCCGGCACCGATGCCATCGGTGAAGGTGACCGCTGCGGGACCATCCCAGGGCTCGGAGAGTGCGGAATGGTAGTCGAAGAATCCGCGGATATCGCGTCCCAGGTGGTAGTTCGTGCCCCATGCCTGGGGGATGAGCATCAGCATCACGTGGGGCAGCCAGCGTCCGGACTGCACCAGGAGCTCCACCATGTTGTCAAGGCAGGCGGAGTCGTTCTGGGTCTCGTCGATGAGCGGCAACAGCTTTTTTAGGTCCTCGCCGAAGAGCGGGCTCTCCAAGAATGCCTCGCGGGTGCGGGCGTGGTTCAGGTTTCCGCGGAGAGTGTTGATCTCGCCGTTGTGGGCAAGATAGCGGAAGGGATGCGCCAGCCGCCAGGTGGGGAAGGTGTTCGTGCTATATCTCTGATGCACCAGCACCAGCGGCGAGGTGAAGCGCTCGTCCGCCAAGTCCTTGTAGAAGGCCTCGATCTGGGTGGCCAGCATCAGGCCCTTGTAGACGATGGTGCGGCTGCTGAAGCTGGGAAGATAGACATCCAGGAGCTCCTTCTCCAGGCGGCGGCGGACCACGAAGACCTTCCGCTCCAAGGCATCCTGGGAAAGGCGCTCAAAGCCCTCCGGGAAGGAGACGAAGAATTGCCGGATTGCCGGGCAGCTGTTCCGGGCAGTCTCGCCCAACTGGGAGAGATCCACCGGCACATCCCGCCAGCAGAGGAACTTCAGGCCCTCCTCAAAAACGATGCGCTCCAAATGGGACTCCTCACCCACGCCGCCAAACAACACGCCGACCGCATACCGGCCAGACTCCGGCAACACATCGCCTAAGACACCACGGAAAAAACCGTCCGGGATCACACTCAGGATGCCCGCGCCATCTCCCGACAGCGGATCACTGCCCGCAGCACCACGGTGCAATAACCGCTTCAAAATCGTGATTCCCTGCAACACTAACTCGTGGCTGCCAACCCCACTCAGGTTCGCTACCATGCCAACACCACAGGCGTCGTGCTCGTTGCTGAAATGATACAGCCCCTCGTCCTTCGGAAGTGAGAGGCTACACTGTCGGTAAGCCATTTTCATGAGGCGTGTCCAGGAAAGTTAGAAAACTCAAACAGATCAAAACAACCAAAACGGAAATCCTCAACGGAAGAAGACCACCCAAGAGAACCCTTGGAAGCCCTTCCGCGGAAAACGTCCGCCAAAAAGCAAAGGACGTGCCAGTGTAAAAGAAAGACAAATTCTGACAAATCCGCAGTTTCTAGGACACGCCGGTAGGCCTTCCGCCATTTAGGTATTATAATAGAGGCGTCGTCGGAACCGGGGAAACCCTGCTCGGGAGAGCGGGCTTTCGGCTGGGGCAACAAATCGTGAAATCCGCTTACATATTTTGTAAGCTGTTTTCCAAAATGCCGACACATTTTGTAATTCCCCATGCCCTTTCCTGGGTGTCCCGGGGGTGATTTTTCCCGTTATGTCCCGTTTTCGGATTTGGCACGTCCGTTGCTTTTCGGCAATCCTGTCCGGCCGGCGGATGAGTTCTTGGAAGCCGGCGTGACCCAATCCATCAAAGGAGAGACTGACATGCAAAAGAGATTCGATGCGGTGTGCAAGATTTCTGATCGCCGCACAGAGCCGTCGGAGCCTGCGGGCGCCAAGGTCTTGGACTTCTTTGCGGAGGACGTCTTCGACAATGCGAAGATGGCCGAG
>CAZMWS010000020.1:0-6817 GCA_964570085.1 uncultured Lentisphaeraceae bacterium
AAGAGCGCCGCAGGCACTGCTTAACCTACTACCTACTACCTCCTCCTTTCTCCCTGCGGAAGGGCGGAAGAGCGCCGCAGGCACTGCTTAACCTACTACCTACTACCTCCTCCTTTCTCCCTACGGAAGGACGGAAGAGCGCCGGAGGCACTGCTTAACCTACTACCTACTACCTCCTCCTTTCTCCCTGCGGAAGGGGGGGGAGCGGGGGCGGCAGTCCCCGTCCTTTCGATTTTCATCGCGTGGTAAGTACGCCTGGCTAGCTAAGAATCCGCCGCAACCGCGGCGGTACTGGTACCGCGGCCTTCAGCCGCGGAACAGCACCTGTGGAACCGAATGAACTAGCCACTTTGGCTAGGTACTATTCTGCAGTGGCGGCGGCTTGCGTAGCGGCCGCGCGCAGTTCCTGTGCGGTTTTGGAATCGCCCTGTGCGTCCTTTGCGGCGGCGGCGATGAGGTAGCATTTCGGCGTGTAAGCGGGATCCTTTTCGAGGATGAATCCCTGTGCGGCTGCGGAGAATGCGCCGGGGTAGTCCTTGAGATCCAGGAGTGCCTGTGCCTGTGCCCATCGTGCGCGTGGGAGGGTCTCCTTCAGGAGCGGCGTGTCCTTTCCTCCCAGGGACTGTCGCGCATAGGTGAGTGCCACATCGGGGTTATTTTCGCGGATTGCGAGTTCGGCCAGGAGTGCCAGTGCGTCGCTGGTGGGGGGCAATCCCTGTTCCTGGAGGAGGCTTTCGGATTGTGCCAGGAGCTGTTTACACTGTGTGGCATCGCCTTCCTGGAAGTGCACCTCCGCCAGCAGGACCAGGAGCTGTGTGCGCTCGGTGGCGGAGAGTGTGGCGTCTTCCAGGATCCGCTGATAGCATCGCGCGGCATTGACCAGATCGTGCGCCTCTCGGCGTTCTCGCGCGATATGCGCCAGGATGGGCGTGGAGAGGGCGAGGGGCGGCTGCGTGGCGAAGAACTCCTCCAGATATGGCTGGGAGTGTTCGCCTTGTTTCAGATAGTATAGAAGCGTGAGGAGATCGGGGAGCACCTGCGCGCGGATCTCGGGTGTGGCATTGGGATCCTGGAGGAGCGACTGGTAGTCCTCCAGCGTGCCGGAGTAGTTTTTCTGGGCGCGGCGGAGTGCGGCGCGTTTCAGGAGCCACTGCGGATGCCCGGCGGGAGTGGCCAGGGAGAGGATCTCGGTGGCGGACTTTTCGGCGTCGGCGAGGAGTCCCTGGCTGGTCTGGAAATGCAACTGCAGTTGTAGCAGCGGGAGGCGTTCCTCGGGGGATTGGGCGGTCGACAGGAGCTGTGCTGCCAGCGGGATGGCGCGGGAGTCCTTCGGGGCGCGGGAGAGGGCACCCAGGGCGGACTTCCGGAGTTCGGCGGCATTCTTCATGCCCTCGGGGAGGGGCTCCGGGACCCGTTGTGCCAGATCCAGATAGAGTGTGGCTGCCTCGGCGGGGCGGTCTTGTGCGGCGAGGAGCCGTGCCAGGACCACGCCGGTATTCTGGTAGAGCGTGGGGGAATTCGCTGCCAGGAGCGGCAGTGCCTTTTGGTAGCTCAGGATGGCGTCGCCGGGCTGATTCAGCTTCAGCTGAGCGGAGGCCAGTCGCAGGAGGACCTCCGCGGTTTCGTCGGAATTCGGAAATTCCTCCAGGAATTGCTGTGCGGCCTGGAGGGTCTCCTGGTGGAACTGGAGGTTTTCCAGGCAGAGGAGCTGTGTGGCGGCGGCCTTTTGGCGCAGTGCGCTGGTGGTCTTGGGATTCTTCAGGAGTTCCTGGAGGAGTGCGCGGGCATCCGACCACTTTTCCAAGGGGAGATTCGCCTGCGCGGCCAGCCACGTGAGCTCCTGGTCCTGCGATGCCTCCTGCGGGTGTTCCTGGCGGAATTGCTGGAATGCCTCCAGGAAGCGCGGGAAGTCCTTCTGCGCGTAGAGGCAGGAAAGCAGATTCCGCTGGATTTCCTGTCGGCGGGCGTCCTGGGGGAATTCGGAGAGGAATGCGCCGTAGGCCTGTGCGGCCTTCGTGTAGTCGCGGACGGGTGGCGCGAAGGAGAGATATCCCGCTGTCAAAAGGAGATTCTTGCGGGTCTCGTCGGGGAGCCCCTTGATCTGCAGGAGGGGCTCCAGAATCAGGAGCGCGGCGGCATTGTCGCCCTGGTTCTGCCGGAGCACCGCCATGTAATACTTTGCGTGGACTCGCGGAAGATGCTGCGCGTCGGCGGTCTTTCCCACCAGGGGAAGGAGCTCCTTTTTCGCTTCGTCAATGCGATTCAGTCCGGCCAGGCAGACCGCCAGGCGATAGCGCGCCTCCTCGGTCTCACGGGTGCCTTCCGCCTGGGATAGGAGTTGCCGATAGACCTCCACTGCCTGCTCCTCCTGGTGCAACTCCTGGAGACAGTTTCCCAGGATCTGCAGGAGTTCCGCGCGGTGGGGGGATTTCGGGAAGGCCTCCAGGTGGCTCCGGATATCGCGGGCGGCATCCTGGGTGCGTCCCAGGGCGCAGAGGCTCCGGATGCGGGTGAGCTCCACGCGCTCCTGGTACTCGTGCTTCGGGTAGCGCTGGAGGAATTCCTGGCACTGCTGGAGGCACTCCTGGTGGAGATTCCGCTCGGCGAGTCCCTGGATGAATGCCAGGGACTCCTGCGGCGAGAGCAGTCCGTTCTGGGGACGGGGCTCCTCCTGTGCGGAGGCGGGGAGCGCCAGGACCGCCAGGAGTGCCAGTGCGGCGAGGAGGGCTTTTGCGTGTGGGCTCATGGGGCGTCTTCGCGGTGGTGATCCGGGATCACTTTTGGGGGTCCACGGTGGCCAGGGAGACGTTCCAGATATCGGCCTCGCGGCAGAGATCCATGACCTGGAGGAGAGTCTGGACGCTGGTGTCCTTGTCCGCCCGGAGGATGATGGGCTGGTCGCGGAAGGCATCCGCGATCTGCTTCAGGAGTTCCAGGGCGGTCTCGGAGGAATAGGGCTGTCCGTTGATATAGAGCTGCCCCGCCTTGTCCACATTGAGGATCAGCTCGCCTAGCTGCCGGCGCTGTTCCTGGGCGGTGGAGGCGGTGGGCACGGCGATATTGACCTGCTTCTCCCATTGGGCGAACACGGTGGCCGCCATGAAGTGAATCAGGAGCAGGAAGACGATATCGAGGAGGGGCGCCATGGGGAAGGAGGGGCCGCGCTCCTGGAGTTTCTTTCGGAAGTTCATGCCTTCTTGAACCTCCTGAGCACGCTCTTGCAGTCTTCTTCCAGCTGGGTGGCCAGGGTGCTGAGCCGTCCGCGGAAGATGGAGTATGCGGCCAGCGAGACGATGCCGATGATGAGTCCGCCGAAAGTGGTGAACATTGCCTGTGAGAGTCCGCTGGTGAGGGAGCTGACCTTATTGGCCATGGCCAGCTCGGTGTCCAGCGCCAGGAAGGAGACCATCATGCCCCAGACCGTTCCCAGCAGTCCCACCATGGGGGCGATGCTGGAGACATCCAGGAGATACTGCACGCGGTTCCAGAGCAGCGAGAATTGCCGGGAGCCCTCTTCCTCCATGGCGGCGCCAATCGCGTCCTCGCCGCCGTCGGCACGCGCCTGAAGACACGCCAGGACTACCTTCGCGGCCATGGAGCCGTCTTTCTTGGAGAGGTCCTCAAGGGTATCGTAGTCACCGGCCTCGGCGGCATCCTGCGCCTGCCGCAGGAATTTCGCGGGTGCCAGGACGGTGCGTCGGAGGGAGAAGCAGTAGTAGAGGATGAGTCCCACGGCCACGAAGGAGAGCCCCACCAGGATGTACATGATGGGACCGCCCTTCACGATGAGGTCTTCGAGGGTGATGGAGGCCTGTGGGGCGGCGTCCTGTGCCTGCAGGAGCAGCGTGGATGCCAGTAGCGCGAAAGAGGCGAGGGTGGTTCTCATGGGAAAAATCGCGGAGTGCGGTGTGCGGTGAAAGGCGTGTGGTTACTTGTCGGCGTCGTCGTTCTCGGCCTCTTCGGCCTCGCGGGCGGCCTCCTCCAGGCGCTGCTTCACGTAGCCCTTCGGGGCGATGGCGCCCAGCGCGTAGGTGATGGTGAGGAGGATGGTGAGCTGGAGCAGCGCGTGGGACCATCCCTTCTGGACCAGCGCGAAGCAGGAGACCAGGATGATTGCCAGCAGGAAGAATACGCGCAGTCCGGTGGGCAGGGAGGGCCAGAGATCCCGTCCGAAGTGCCGGTAGGGGATATGGGAGACCATGAGGATGCAGGCGACGAGTGCCAGTGCGGCGCAGGCCCATTGTGTGGCGACGCAGGGATAGATTCTTAGGAGGAGTGCGCCGGCGCCGGCTAGGAGGGCTCCGGCGGGGGAGGGCAGTCCCTGGAAGATCCCCTCGGGCATCCGGGTCTTGGGGTGGAGGAAGCGCTTGAGTCGGAAGAAGACGCTGATTACGTAGATCAGGGCCAGGACGGGTGCTGCCACGGCCAGGGCGTGGCATTGCGCGGATTCCAGGCTCCGGTAGAGGATGATTCCGCAGGCGATGCCGAAGCTGGTGCCGTCGGCGATGTCGTCATAGAGCGCGCCGCGGGGAGTGGAGCCGAATTTCTTCGCCATCTTCCCGTCGAAGAGATCGAAGAATTGTCCTAGGAAGATCAGGAGGAATGCCAGGAGGGTGCCGCGGGTGGAATCGGTATTCCAGGCGATGCAGGCGGCGATGATTCCGCAGAGGAAATTGAGGAGCGTGAGGGAGTTCGCGTAGAAGTGGCTGGGGATGACCTTGCAGTAGAGGGAGAGGAACGCCATGATGACGCAAGCGCCCATGATGCAGTTGGTGGCCTCCTGGTTGAGCTGGGTCAGCGGCGGGAAGGTGGCCACTTTTTCGATGGCGCAGAAGTGATAGAGCGCCAGGATGCCGATGAGGATCGTGATCAGCGCGGTCTTGACCTTTCCGAAGGAGTTTGCCGCCTTCTTTTTGCAGAAGAAACGGGAGCACTGCCCGATGATGTCGATGACGCAGTATGCGATGACCATGTCGAGGCGCGGGCGGGGCTCACTGGTCCCCAGCGCCAGGAAGAGCAGCACGGGGAAGGACATGAATTTGTCCGCCAGGGGATCGAGCCACTGTCCGGCGGGGGTCTTCAGGTCGCAGCCGCGGGCGATGGTGCCGTCGGTGAGGTCGGTGATCATCCAGAAGGAGAACCAGAGGATTGCGGTTGCCCAGAAGCCGAAGACGGCCAGGAGAACGGCGACCACTCCCTGCGGGAATCTCATGATGGAGATCCCGTTGGGCTGGATGAAGGCGTGCTTCCGGATAAAGGAGCGCCCACCGGGATTTTTGACGGCCCATAGGGTGACGCCGCGCTCCAGTGCCAGGAGCAGCAGGACGACGGCGAGGATAAGGATGGTCTGGATCATAGTGTGGGGAAAAATGGTGTGTGGGAGAGACTGCTACTCGGCCTTGCGCCGGATTTTGAGAGTGATGAGGCGGCGCGGGGAGGCGCGGAGAATCTCCGCCTGGAGGAACGGCGTCTCTACCTTTTCCCCTGTCTTGGGGATCCGTCCGAGGGTGGCCATAATATAGCCAGCCAAAGTGTCATACCCCTCGTCCTCGGGAATCTCCAGATCCAGGGCGTTGTTGATCTCCCAGATGGTGGTGCGGGCGTCCACGGTGAGGGCGCCATCGGCATCGGGGGTGGCCTGCTGGAGGGGCTGGGTGCGGTCGTATTCGTCTTCGATCTCGCCCACGATCTCCTCCAGGATGTCCTCAATCGTGATGATGCCGCCGGTGCCGCCGTATTCGTCCAGGACCACGGCAAGGTGGTTGTGCTTGCTGCGGAATTCCTTGAGGAGATCGGCGATCTTCTTGGTCTCGGGAATGAAGAGCGGCGGCCGGGAGAAGGCGGAGACCGCCTGGGCATTGGCGACCTTCTCTTCGTCCAGGAGGTCCTTGGCGTAGAGGATGCCTGTGATGGCGTCAATGGACTTCCGGTAGACCGGGATGCGGGAGTGGCCGGTGCGGGCGATGAGCGCCTTGGCCTCGGCGACGGTGGCGTCCTGGCTGATGGCATCGATGTCCACGCGGGGAGTCATGATTTCGTGGACGAGGGTGATGTCCAGGTTCATGACGCCGGTGAGCATCCGCTTCTCCTCCAGCTTCAGGTCGTCTTCGGGGGCGGCGGGATCGGATTCCTCGGCGTCGTCCTCTTCCACCAGCGAGCGGATGGCGTCTTCGGTGGTGACGGTGTTCTTGGTGTCGTCGGCGCCGGATTCATCGCGCTTGTCCTCCAGTGCCTGGAAGGGCCATCCCAGGATCGCCAGGAGCCGCGCGGGGTGGACGGCTGCGGCGATGACGCGTGCGGTAGCGGGGAGGGGCAGTTGCTGTTGCAACAGCAGCTGGAGGATTTCCAGCAGGAGGAAGAGGACGGCGCAGAGGGTGCAGCGTCCCCAGATCGGCCAGGTGGTGGCGCAGAACCATAGGGTCGCCAGGACGACGGCGGCGGCTGCGCAGAGCGCGGCCTCCCACTGGAGGGCGACGCGCAGGACCAGCTTTTTCTCCAGGACATCCTCCAGGCGCTCGGAGAGCTGCCGGTGATTCTCACGGAGTTTCCGCAGCTGTGCGCGTCCGAAGAGCGAGAGGAAGTGGTTTGAGAGGAGGAAGAAGTGTGCGAGGATGGCCAGCAGGAGAGCCAGGAGGAAAAGGAGTGTGTTTGACATATAGGAGCCAGGGACCGCGCCTTCCGCCGCGTAGGGTGTGCGTTGTTATTGGGCGGCGGTGAGGGTGTGTTATCACGACCAGGTGGCGTCGAGGGGTTCGGGGTTGCTTTCGGTAGAAAAGGGGGCAGGATGGCGCTTTTTTATGCCAGGAAGTCCAGGAGA
>CAZMWS010000020.1:6827-12827 GCA_964570085.1 uncultured Lentisphaeraceae bacterium
CCTCGGCGGCGTGGAGGAGCCGTTCTTCGCCGGCGCGCATGGCGGCCAGGTCTTCGGGAGTATGGTCGTCGAGTCCCGCGAGATGGAGCAGTCCGTGGACCGCATATCGGAAGAGTTCCCGCGAGGGCGGTTCCTGGAATTGCGGCGCCTGTTTGCGTGCGACCTCGGGGCAGATGTAGATTTCGGCGAGGGTGGGGATTCCCAGGAGTTCCTGTGGGAGCAGCGGGATGGCCTCGTCGGGGGTGGGCCGCAGGTCGTAGGTGATCACATCGGTGGGGCCCTCGTGTTTCAGGTGCAGGTAGTTGAGCTTCACCATGCGGGGGACCGTGACCAGCACGAACTGGATTTCGCCAGGCGCCTGGTAGGGCAGACCGGTTTCGGGAAGGATGGTCTGGAGCGCCTTCTGGTAGGTGGAGAGATTCCGGACCTTCCGGAGGCTGGGCATCTTGAGGACAGAGAGAATCATCGGGTGCGGTATTCCGGCCGTGCGTGGAAGTGGAAGAGGATGGTCTCCCGGAAGCTCTTTGCCATGACGGCCAGTTCGCGGGTGGTCAGATCCACATTGTCCAGCTGGTGGTCGTTGTAGTTCTTTCGGAAGACGGAGGCAATGCGGTCGTCAATGGCCTTTACCAGGACCGCGGGATCCTTCCCGCCAAAGTGCTGGGAGAGGATCTCCAGGTATCGCGCGGTGGTCTCGTTGGCGTCATGACCCTCGGCGGGTTGCTCCAGGAGCTCCTTGGCGACCTTGGAGAGATCGGGCTTGGTGGAAAGCAGTGCTCGGACGGCGGCCTCGGAGCTGTCCGCCAAGGAGAGGATGGCCACTTCCCGGGAATTGTAGGGCTTCTGGGGATAGCGGAAGCGTTCTTCGGAGGGCGGGGGCTCGTGGCGCTCGGCGGCCAGATCGCATGCCTTCTTGTAGAAGTGCTCCAACAGCGTGTTTCCGTGGTGCTGCCGGATGGCGGGGAAGATGAGTGGCGATAGGTGGTATTTTGCGGCCAGCTGGACGCCGTGGAAGGTGTGTTCGAAGATGAGGCTGGCGCTCTCTTCGGGAGAGAGGCTGTTCTCCAGCGGGTTGTTTCCGCCCGTCATGTTCTCGGCAAAATACTGCGGCGCAAAGAGCTTCCCGACATCGTGGTAGAGCGCCATGACATGTACCAGCTTCGCGTCTGCGCCGATGAGGGAGGCGGCATTGGTCGCCATCTCCGCCACATCCAGGGAGTGCTGGTAGGTGCCGGGCGCCTCGGCGCGCAGGCGCTGCAAAAGCGGCGTATTCACGTCGGTGAGTTCCGCCAGGGTCATGGGAGTGGGCAGGCGGAAGAGGAGTTCCAGCATGGGCAGGAAGAGCATGCATGCCAGTCCGGTGAGGAAGCCCTGGGAGACTCCGGAGAGGAGCGTCCAGCGCGCCAGGTGCGCCCAGTCGGTGGGCTCGGAGCCGGAGCGCGGCGCAAAGTAGTATGCCAGCAATCCGGCCACCGCAATGAGGGCGCCCTGCATGAGTCCGTGGGTCAGATACCGGATTCGGAGGCTGATGTCCCGGAAGCAGGGGATTGCGCCCATGGAGACGATGAGGGCGAAGATGAAGAGCTGGTACGGGTTGTCGCCTGTCTGGAGTCGGATCTGGAGGGGCAAGAGCGCGGCCTGGAGAATTGCGGTGCACACGGCGGTGCGGGCATCCAGGAGATTCACCAGGATGGCGGGGAAGAAGGAGAGCGGCAGGATCGCCAGCATCTGCCAGGAGTGATCGGTGGGCAGCGAGGGCGAGCGGACGATGGCGAAGATCGCCGCGAATTCCAGCAGTAGCGAGAGCGATACCAGCAGGAATTCCTTTCGTTTCGGGACGGGGCGCGCGGTGCGCCAGGGACTGTTTAGCGCGATCTGGAAGAGTGTGAGGAAGAGCCCCAAGACCAGCAGGAAGAGCAGGAACTCCGGATTCTGGAGCCGTTCGTGGAGGGTATGCCCTTGCGTCAGGGGGAGCCGGAAGGCGGCGCCGGCGAGCCACACTACCAGGAAGAGGAAGGCGCCCAGGGTGTTTTCCCGGTCGAAGAAGCGCCCGCTCCAGGAGAGTGCCTTCCGGGAGCGGTTGAGGCTCTCCTGGCAGGAGGCCTTCAGGCCCTCGCGGAATTGCTCCATGCGGGTGTCTTCCTCGTCCCGAGTGAGGGGCGTGGGAGGCGGAAGGGAATCCGCCTTGTTCTGCCTGGGGGAAGTGTGGTTCGCCATGTGGTTGGGGGTTGGAGGGGAAAACGGAGACCGCCACGGGGAAAACGCGGGGGGTGAATGAAATTCCGCGTATTGAGCGGACGGTCTCCGGGGCGCTTTGGGGAAAAGCGCCGGTTTTTATGCCATAGCCAAGAAGGCCATGTAGCCCTTGTATGCCATATAGACGTCGATCTTTCCGGCGATCTCCCAGGGCGCGTGCATGCAGAGCAGTCCCACGCCGCAGTCGACCACCTGGATGCCGAAGCGCGCCATATAGAGGGCGATGGTGCCGCCGCCACCCACATCGGGCATGCCCAGCTCGCACATCTGCCAGAGGACGCCGTTGTCGTTGAAGACCTTGCGGACCTGCGCCATGTATTCGGCGCTGGCGTCGGAGGCGCCGCCCTTGCCGCCGTGGCCGTCGTATTTGTTGACCTGCAGGCCGCAGTTGAGGCGGCCCATGTTGCCGTTGGAGTTGACGCCCTTGTAGTCGGGATCGGCCAGGGTGCCTACGTCAGCGGAGAGCATCTTGGTGTGCTCCAGGGCGCGGCGGACTGTCAGGTCGCTGTAGGTCTTGTCGCAGACGGCCACCAGTTCGGCGACGGAGTTGGGCAGGAAGGTGGAGTCCATTCCGGTGCGGCCGTAGGAGCCGATCTCTTCCTTGTCCACGATGAGCGCGCCCAGGGTGCGCTTGGGGACGCCGGGGAAATCGAGGACTGCGCGGGCGGCAGCGTAGGAGCAGACGCGGTCGTCCTGTCCGTAGCCCAGGATCATGGAGCGGTCCAGGCCCAGCTCGCGGGCGCGGCCGGCGGGGACTACCTCCAGCTCGGCGCTGGCGAAGTCCTCTTCCTCAATGCCGTAGAGCTCCTTGAGCAATCGGAGGATATTCAGCTTCGCCTTGCAGGGGACCTCCTTGTCGTCGTGCGCCTTGTCCACGGGACGGGAGCCGAAGACCACATTGAGGCGCTCGCCGCGGACGCCGTCGCGCATGGTCTGCTTGGACTGATCCACGTCCAGGTGGGGGAGGATGTCAGTGATGCAGAAGACGGGGTCGTCGGGACCATCGCCGATGGCCACATCCACCTTGGTGCCGTCGCGGCGGATGATGACGCCGTAGAGTGCCAGGGGGAGGGTGAGCCACTGGTAGTGCTTGATGCCGCCGTAGTAGTGTGTGTCGAGGAGGACCAGCTCTTCATCCTGGTAGAGGGGATAGGGCTTCAGGTCCAAGCGGGGGCAGTCGGCGTGTCCGCCCACCAGATTCAGGCCATTCTCCAGGGGCTCCTCGCCAATGCGCGCCAGAAGGAGGGTCTTTCCGTCCATGGAGCGGTAGACGCCGTCACCGGGCTTAAGGACGGCCTTCTTGTCGCGGCCCAGTGCATCCAGATCGCGGAAACCGCGTTTCTTGGCCAGTTCCAGGAGCTGGTCGTGGACGCGTCGCTCGGTCTTGGTGGTGGAGATGAAATCGATGTAGTCGGCGCAGTATCCCTCCAGGATCTGCTCTTCGCCGTCGGCGAGCTTGTCCCAGCCGGGCTCCCGCTTCCACAGGTTGGTCTTGGGGGACTTTTCCTTCTTTTCCTTCTTTTCGGTCATGGTAGTGTGGACTCCTTCCTTGCGTTCTTGAATTGGGGAGACGAAAGAGTGTGTCGGTTATTTCTGGACGCGGACGACGCGCTTGGCCTTTCCTTCGGAGCGGGGGAGAGTGCCGGGGGCGAAGACATCGCCCTTGGGAGAAAATCCCAGGCGCTCCTTCAGGTGCTTGGCGACCGTGAAGCCGGTGACGCCCTCCTGTGCCTCCACATTGATGCGGATGTCGGTGATGCCGTCGTGCTCTTCCAGGATGATTTGGTATTCGGGGAGGACGCCGGGAATCTCCAGGAGAGCCTGCTCCACCTGTCGCGGGAAGAAGTTGACGCCCTTGATGATGAGCATGTCGTCCAGGCGTCCGGTGATGCGGTCCAGCCGCAGGCTGGTGCGTCCGCAGGCGCAGGGCTTCCGGGAGATGATGCGGGAGATGTCGCGGGTGCGGAAGCGGAAGACGGGGAGTGCCTCGCGGGTGAGGGCGGTGAAGACCACATCGCCGTATTCGCCGTCGGGCAGGGGCTTTCCGGTCTCGGGATCGACGATTTCGGTGATGTACTGGTCTTCCCAGACGTGGATTCCGCAGTGCGCCTGGCAGTCCATGCCGGTGGTTCCCACGCCGCCGGTCTCGGTCATGCCGTAGATGTCGAAGGCCTGGATCTCGGCGCGCTTCTCGATCTTCCGGCGCATTTCATCGGAGAAGGTCTCGGAGCCGAAGATGCCGATCTTCAGGTCGGGGAAATCCATGTTCATCTTGTCGGCCACCTCGATGATGCGCGCCATGTAGGAGACCACGCAGCCGATGCCCTTCGCCTTGAAGTCGTGGAGCAGCTGGATCTGCCGCGGGGTATTGCCGCTGGAGGTGGGGACGGCAAAGAGCTCCGCGGTGCGTGCGCCGTGGTAGAAGCCGAAGCCGCCGTTGAAGAGTCCGAAGGTGGGGGTGATCTGGATGCCGTCACCGGGGTAGAGTCCCGCCATGCGGTAGCAGCGCGCCATGCATTCGCCCCACTGTTCCAGGTCGGCCTGGGTGTAGGGCATGACCACGGGGATGCCGGTGGAGCCGCTGGACATGTGGAATTCCCGGAGTTCCTCGCGGGGAGAGAGGCACATTCCGAGGGGGTAGTTCTGGCGGAAGTCGTCCTTGGTCATGAAGGGCAGCTTCGGGAGGTCCTCCACACCGTGGATGTCATCGGGATGGACGCCGTGGGCATCCAGCTTCTTGTGGAAATACTCGCTCTTCTCGTAGGCCCGATGGACCTGGGAGACCAGCCTGCGGTTCTGCAGGTCGGTCAATTCGTCCCGGGACATGGTCTCGTATTTTGGATTCCAGTATTCGCTGGTCTTATGGTCGCAATGGTCGCACATGGCAGTCGGGCTCCCTCGCAAGAGGGCGGGCGGGAGTATACAGGGAGGCGTTTTTGGGGAACTTGTTTTTTAGAGTCGGCAGGTGCAGATGGCGGAGACGATGATGCCGCTGGCGCCAGCCGCTTCCAGGCGGTCAATGACGCTGTTGAGCTCGCTGCGCTTCACCATGGATTTGACGGCGAACCATCCCTCTTTGGAGAGGGGCGTGACGGTGGGGGATTCCACGCCGGGGGTGACGGCGCAGGCGGCCTCCAGGGCCTCTTTGGGGACATTGTAGTCCACCACCACGTAGGCGCGGGCGGTGAGGATTCCCTGGATGCGCTTCAAGAGCGCCTTGAGCTGGGGATTTTCGGCGGCGCCGGGGTGTCCGATGACCAGTGCCTCGGAGTGCATGACGGGCTCGTCGATGGGATGGAGGCCCGCCTGCCGCATGGTGGCGCCGCTCTCGACCACATCGGCGATGGCGTCAGCCACGCCCAGGCGCACGGAGATCTCCACTGCGCCATCCAGCTTCACGACAGAGCACTTCATGCCCAGGCTGGCAGTGTGGTCCTTGACGATATTGGGGTAGCTGGTGGCGATGCGCAAGCCATCGAGCTGCTTGATTTCGGTGATGGGGCTGCCGTTGGGGACTGCATAGCAGAAGCGGGATTTTCCGAAGCCCAGGGGGAGGAGTTCCTTTGCCTGGGAACGGGAGTCCGCCAGAAGATCCCGCCCGGTGATGCCGGCATCCACAATGCCGCCGGAGACATAGACTGCGATGTCGCGGGGGCGCAGGAAGAGGAATTCCACGTCGTTGGTGGAGTCGACGACGGAGAGCTCCTTGTTTTCGCGGCGGGCCTTGTATCCGGCCTCCTTGAT
>CAZMWS010000020.1:12837-15522 GCA_964570085.1 uncultured Lentisphaeraceae bacterium
CTTCGGAGAGGGCGCCCTTGTTGGGCAGAGCAATTCTGAGCATGGTAGGAAAAGGGGATTCGGGTGAGGTTTCTTAAAGCTTCTTGTAGATGTCCTCCAGGGTGATCTTCTTGCGGAGCATGAGGACCATCAGGTGGTAGAGGAGCTGGCTGATCTCCAAAGAGACATTGTCGGGATTCTCGTATTCGGCGGCCATCCAGACCTCCGCCGCCTCCTCCACGATCTTCTTGCCAATGGCATGGACGCCCTTGTTGTATTCGGCTACCGTCCGGCTGTCCGGATCGCCCTGCTTGATCTTCTCCTCCAATTCCGCCAGCAGGGACTCCAGGGTCTTGCGGGTGGCCTCCGCTTTGCCCAGGAATTCGCCCGGGATCTTCTCGCGCTGGATCTGCCGGGCGCCAGTGGCGTCGGGAGCGGAGAGGTATTCGTGGAAGGTGAGCTCGTCCAGGAGATTGGTGGCGCGCTCGGAAGAGACTCCCAGGGCCTCGGCGACGATTTGCGGAGTGGCCTGGTCGGCGGCCAAGACGGCGCGGAGGGCGTCGTTGGCGGTGGGTTCGGTGAAGTGCAGCTGTGGCATTTCCTTGTCGTGGGTTGCCTCCTGGAGCGCCTTCTGGCTTTCCTGGAGTCGCTGTAGGAAGAGCATGGGTGCGGGATCGTTTCGGCGGACCGCGCGTTCCTGTGCGGCCTGGCAGATGGCGCTGCGGAATTCGGGGGTGATGCCGGCGCTCTGGAAGCGGAGGCGGTCTTCTCCGGAGCACAAAAGGAAGTCGCCGTCTTCCATGAGGAAGGTGGTATCGGGGATGTTACCCTCTTCTTCCTGGGCTTCCTCGTCCTGCGCGTCATTCTCCTCGGCGGGCTGTGCGGCGGCGGGCTTTTCCTGGGGGAGGAATCCCCAGATTCTGGTGGGGAAGCAGTTCAGGACGGGATCCTGGGGAAGTGTGGAGGTCGTGGCGGCCAGATGGATTCCGGTGGCGGCGGAGTCGGCCAGCCCCTGGAGGAGTTCCAGGGTCTTCTGCTGGTGCCGCTGGTCCATGAGGGTGCCGATTTCGTCGAAGAGGAGGAGGTAGCGCGGGAGTCTCTCCTGGCCTTCGGCGGGGGCGTATTCCTCCAGGCGGTGGCATCCGGCGGCGGCCAGGAGGCGACGGCGGCGGTTGGTCTCCTGCAACGACCACTCCAGCAACGCCACGCCGGCATCGGCGGTCTTCTGGACGGGCAGCGCCAGGTGCGGCACCTTTGCAAAGTCCCGGAAGGTCTCACCATTGCGGTCGAAGAGGAGCACCCGGGTATCGGCGGGATCCTGGATCAGGACCAGCGACAGCAGGAATTGCTGGAGGAGGGTGGATTTTCCGGCGCCGTCATATCCGGCGATCAGGATATTTCCGGAGGTGGCGAGATCCAGGATCCGGAGGCCCTCCACGCTTTCGCCCAGCAAAAGCGGCAGGAGAATGCCGTCGTGGGCCTGCCAGGCGGGATCGGCGAAGAGTTGCTCGGGGGCAGGGGGCTTCTGGGTGGAGAAGGGGACTTCCACGCCGGCACAGTCCCGTCCGGGAATTGGCAGGAGCATCCGGAGGGGGCGCGGGCGCCGGAGGGCCCGCTTGCACTCCTCGGACAGGGCGCCCAGCTGCGCGAGGTAGGCGCCGGGAGCCAGGGTGATCTCGAAGCGCGACAGCCTGTGCGAGGTGGTCACGGCGGTGATTTGGCCGGATACGCCGTGCTCTTCCATGATCCGCTGGAGAGTCAGTGCCGCCTGGTTTCGCTCTTCCCGGAGGCGGGTGGTCTCTTCGTCGTTCCCGGCGGGGGCGGCGGGGAGGGGAATGGGCTGATAGGAAGGAGAGGGCATGGGCGTTGGGGGCCTAGGGGAGTGGGAGGGGATCCGGGGAGAGTGCGGGAGTGGGCAACAGCGCCGGCAAATCCAGCTGGATCTGTGATTGCAGATTCTTCTGCTGCAGGCGCTTGTAGATGTATCCGCCGGCGACCAGAAGGAGGAGCAGCACGATGAGCGCGGAGATGAGGACTGCGGAGGGCCGCCGCATGGGTGACGAGTTGTTCTCCACCAGGCAATCCGAGAGACTCCGGGTGCTCTGGAAGCCAATTCGGTTCTCCAGGAGCTGCAATTGCTGTCCGAAGAGCTCCAGGAGATGCTCCACATTCTCCGGCGTCTGGCCATATGCCAGGCAGAGACGCTCGATGTTCGCCATGCAGTAGTGCGGATGCACGCCCGCACCCTCGATGTCGTCATTCTCCAAGGCACGGATCACATTCACCGCGACATGAGCCTGCTCCGAGGCGGATTCCAGCGACATCTCGGCGTCCATGCGGTAGCGCAACAACAGGTCGCCGAAGGTGGGATCCTTCGTCTCTAGCGTCAGCACGGGGCCCTGCGGCAGGATCGGCGGCGCAACGGGCGTCACCGGGGCGTCCGGGGCGGGCGCGTCGCCCTGGCGGGGGAGGTTTTCCTGGTCAGGAGCGGGGGTCACCGTTCGCCTCCAAAGGCGTTGCTGGGATCGGCGGGAGGAATCCCGTCGCTGGCGTCATCCGTCGCAGCGGGACTCGCGGCGCGGCGTGTGGCGAAGGCGCTGGCGGGGGCGTCCGCGTCGGCGGTGTCGGCGGCAGGCGGATTCCCGAAGGCATTGTCGTCCTGCTGGGATACGGGCGCCTGGGGCTGGGATGGTTGCGCGGCGGGCT
>CAZMWS010000021.1:0-3307 GCA_964570085.1 uncultured Lentisphaeraceae bacterium
AAAGAATAGTTGTTCTCCAGGGCAAAGGAGAGGCACGCCGATAAATCCCGCGGTTCGTCTAACCACCCGCTGCGAGACTGCAATTCCTCCGAAAAATCCGAGATGTGCCCACGACGGGCCTCCCCAGGATCCCCCAACGATGCACAGGAACAGCAAATGCCCCCCAACACCAGGCAGCATGCCAAAACACTGCCACAAAACAATCTTTCTAAGCTCACCATGGTCACCTGAATCCTATACTACCGACCGAAAGGACAGCCCGAGAAAAAAACACTGCATCAAATGCGCGCCCCTGGGACCCCAGAAAACACCTCCTGTTCCGAGAGAAACGCAAATATTTCAAACATTTGTTTGAAACAGAGGTACTATAGCGTACTATGGAAGCGCTAGTGTATTTGCGGGCGATCGCCCCCATAAAAAAGGAGGAAGGAGGAGGGAGGAAGGAGGAAGTTAGGCCAGGGTTCCTGGACGGAACCCCGCGCCGGAATCTACCGGCGCGTACGCCGATGCCGCCGCAGAGTGCGGCGGAACTGGTATTGCCCCATATCACAGAAACGCTTTCCTAGGGGCACTTGGGGGAACGGGGGGCTTAGGCCCCTCCGTCCTTTGGTAGTCTTCCCCAAAGAGCCAGTGGTTGATAGAACCAGACATCCAAAGGACGGGAGGCTGCCGCCCCCGCACCCCCGCCCCTAGTCTAGGTAGAAGGGAGTAGGGAGTAGGTAAATAAGGTACCTGCGGGGCTCTTCCGCCTACTGGCGGTACCATTTTTGCCTTTTCCCCTTTTTGCGCGCCATTTGGGCGCGCTTACCGCAATCGCCGGTTTATCCCGGCGATGGGTTTCGCCTATGCGAACCCCTGGCCAAACTTCGTCCTTCCTCCTTCCTCCCTCCTCCTTTTTCCAACAAAAAAAGGGCCCCTTCGGACGAAGCCGAAGAGGCCCTTTTTTGCGTTCAGATGGTGTTTTACATCATCTTACCGACTTCCTGGATGAACGCCATGCGCTTAGCGGCGTCGTGCTCTGCCTGCTGGAAGAGCTCGGTAGCGTGAGCGGGGTTGGCCTTCTGGAGGAGCTTGTAGCGTCCCTCGGACATCAGGAATTCCTGGAACTGTCCGTTGGCGGGGGTCTTCACATCCCAGCTGAAGCGCTTATCGGCCTCGGCGGCGGGATTGAAGCGATAGACGGGGTAGTATCCGGCCTCGACGGCGCGCTTCTGCTCGGTCTGGGTCTTGCTCATATCGATGGTATGGGCGATGCAGGGCGCGTATGCGAAGATGATGGACGGGCCATTGTACGCCTCGGCCTCCTGGAAGGCCTTGAGGGTCTGGGCGCGATCGTAGCCCAGGGCGACGCTGGCGACGTACACGTAGCCGTAGCTCATGCACATGAAGCCCATGTTCTTCTTGTAGGTGCGCTTACCACCGGCAGCGAACTTCGCCACAGCCGCGGTAGGAGTGGACTTGGAGGCCTGTCCGCCGGTGTTGGAGTACACCTCGGTGTCCAGGACCAGGATGTTCACGTTGCGGTTCATGGCGACCACGTGGTCGATGCCACCGTAGCCGATGTCGTTGGCCCAGCCGTCACCACCGATGATCCAGACGGACTTGTCGGTGAAGTAGTCGGCCAGCTCGTTGACCTTCGCCAGATCGGGGCAGTCGCACTGTGCGGCGTACTTGGCGATCACGGCCTTCGCGGCGCTCTGAGCGACGGCGGCCTCGGGGGTCTTGGAGTCGTCCCAGAACTTGAGGGCGCCGGCGATGGCGTCCTTCAGCTCGGCGGGGGCCTTCTCGCTGTTCATCACCTTATCGCAGTAGGCCTTGAGGGTCTCGCGGTTGGAATCCACAGCCAGTCGCATACCGAAACCGAACTCGGCGTTGTCCTCGAAGAGGGAGTTCGCCCAAGCGGGTCCGCGGCCGTTCTTGGCCTTGGTGTAGGGGATGGTGGGGAAGGTGCCGGAGTAGATGGAGGAGCATCCGGTTGCGTTGGCCACGATCATGTTCTCGCCAAAGAGCTGGCTGGCCAGCTTGACGTAGGGAGTCTCGCCGCAGCCGGCGCAGGCGCCGGAGAACTCGAAGAGGGGCTTGCGCAGCATGGCGCCCTTCAGGGTGTTCACGCTGTTCTTACCCAGCAGGTTGTCCTCGGTGGACTCGAAGAACTTCTCGTTGGCATTCTCGCCGGCGGCGCGCTCGGCGACCAGGCTGGACCAGCTGAGGGCGTTGTTCTCGGGCTTGCCATCCTTAGCGGCCTTGGCGTTCACGGGGCACTGGTCGAGGCAGACACCGCAAGCCATGCAGTCTTCCACGTAGACCTGGACCTTGAAGCGCAGTCCGTCAGCCTTGGGCATGGCCTCCTTGGTCTGGAAGGTGGCGGGGGCGTTCTCGAGGGCCTCGGGCTTGAAGAGCTTGGTGCGGATGGCGGCGTGGGGGCAGCTGGAGGCGCAGATGCCGCACTGGATGCACTTGTCCATGTTCCATTTCGGCACGCGAGGCGCGAAGCCGCGCTTCTCCAGGGCGGCGGTGCCGGTGGGCAGGGTGCCGTCGAGGCTCATGGCGGAGACGGGGATGGAGTCGCCGTTATTGCGCATGGAGGGCTCCACGATCTTGCGGGCGAAGTCGTCGGCATCCTCGGGGATGAGCTTCTGGTGTTCCACGTAGGGCACGCCATCCAGGGAGGCGGGCACCTTCACCTGCACGCAGGCGTCGGCGGCGGCATCCACCAACTCGTTGTTCATGTCGATGACCGCCTGGCCCTTCTTGGCGAAGGTCTTGGCGTTGAGGGCCTTCATCTCCTTGGCGGCGTCCTCGAAGGGGACGATGCCGGAGATCTTGAAGTAGGCCACCATCATGACGGTGTTGGCGCCCTTGCCGCGGAGACCGGGCTTGGTCTTCACGATGGCATCGGCGTTCACGTTGTAGAACTTGATGTCGTTCTTGACGATGTACTCCTGCATGTCGCGGGTCAACTTGCCGAAGACCTCCTCGTTGGAGTAGGGGCTGTTCAGCAGGAAGGCGCCGCCCTTCTTCAGACCCTTGAGCAGGTCATAACGGCCGATGTAGGCGGGGCAGGAGCAGCTCACCAGGTCGGGGCTGGTGATGAGGTAGGTGGACTTGATGTGGCTATCGGAGAAGCGCAGGTGGCTGCAGGTCAGACCGAAGGACTTCTTGGAGTCGTAGGCGAAGTATGCCTGCGCGTCCTTGTTGGTCAGGTGTCCGATGACCTTGATGGTGGTCTTGTTGGCGCCCACGGTGCCGTCGCCGCCCAGTCCGTAGAACATGCACGCGGTGGTGCCGGCGGGCTCGGTGGTGATGT
>CAZMWS010000021.1:3317-12574 GCA_964570085.1 uncultured Lentisphaeraceae bacterium
TGCTCCTCGATCTTGAGGCTGGTGTGGGTCACGTCATCGTCGATACCGACGGTGAAGCCATGGAAGCCCTTGTTCTCGAGGTGCTTGTAGACCGCGAGGATCATGGAGGGAGTGAAGTCCTTGCTGGAGAGGCCGTAGCGTCCGCCGATCACGGTGATGGCGGGGTCGTTGATGGCGACCTTCACGTCCATGTAGAGGGGCTCGCCGATGGCGCCGGGCTCCTTGGTGCGGTCGAGGACGGCGATGCGCTTGACAGTCTTGGGCAGAGCAGCCAGGAACTTGTCGGCGTAGAAGGGGCGGTAGAGGCGGACCTTCACCAGGCCGTACTTGGTGCCGCGGGTGCTGTTGAGGTAGTTGATGGTCTCCTCAATGGCCTCGCAGGAAGAGCCCATGGCCACGATCACATCAGTGGCGTCGGGAGCGCCGACGTAGTCGAAGAGGTGGTAGGCGCGGCCGGTGACCTTCGCCACGGCGTCCATCTTGGCCTGGACAATGTCGCCCACTGCCATGTAGTACTTATTGACGGTCTCGCGGCCCTGGAAGTAGACGTCGCCATTCTGGGCGCCCACCTTGGTGACGGGGGCCTCGGGGCGCAGGCCACGGGCGCGGAATTCCGCGATGGCCTTGCGGTCCACCAGCTTGGCGATCTCCTCATAGGGGATCTCCTCGAACTTGTGGACCTCGTGGCTGGTGCGGAAGCCATCGAAGAACTGGAGGAAGGGCACCTTCGCGGTGTAGGTGGAGAGGTGTGCGACCAGCGCCATGTCCATCTCTTCCTGGACGGAGTTGGCGGCCAGCATGGCGAAGCCGGTGTTGCGGCAGGCCATGACATCGGAGTGGTCACCGAAGATGGCGAGGGACTGGCAGGCCAGAGAGCGTGCGGTCACATGGAAGACGGTGGGCAGCATCTCGCCCGCGATCTTGTACATGTTGGGGATCATCAGGAGCAGGCCCTGAGATGCGGTGTAGGTGGTGGTCAGGGATCCGGCGGCCAGCATGCCGTGGACGGCGCCCGCGGCACCGGCCTCGGACTGCATTTCGACCACGGAGACCTGCTTGCCCCAGATATTCCGCTTGTCTTCCGCGGCCCACTGGTCAACCCACTCGCCCATGGTAGAGGAGGGAGTGATGGGATAGATGGCGGCGGTTTCGCTTAGAGCATACGCCACGTATGCGGCTGCGTAGTTGCCGTCCTGGGTGTTGATTTGACCCGACATTTGTTTTCTCCTGTGTGTTATGTTGCTTTGTCCTGGCCGGAAAAAAAGAGACCATCGACAATGTTTTTCGCCCCGCAAACAGCGAAAGGGCGCCGACGCCTAAGACGCCGACGCACTCACACTACCTACGGGGAAAAGGGTCGCGACAAGGGATTCCCTTCCGTAAACGCGGGAATATATGCCCTCATTCCCGGTCTGCGCACAAGCGCTACGCGCTTTTGAAAAAGGAGGAAAAGGATCAGTATTTAGTAGGTTAGTGGTTAGCCGTTAGTTGTTCGGTCGCTGCGCGGCTCTTCCGCGGCACTCGGCCGCGGTACTGGTACCGTCGCCTTGATCGGCGGAATTCCCGCGGAGCAACCTTATAAGCTAGTCACTAACCACTAATTGCTAAGTACTTACGGCGTGCTGTTAGCACGGCGAAGCGCCCGCGCTCAACGGCACGCACTGTTTCGTAACGCAGAGCAGTCGATTTGCGTTAGTGAGAATGGTTTCGAGCTGTGTGGAAGAGAGATTCAGGCGTTTTTGGAGGAGTACCCGTTCGTCTGCGCAATCGAAGAGTGGGTAATCGGAGCCGAAGAGGAAGTTCTCGATAGGGAAGCTATGGAAGATCTGTTCCAGGAGCTCCTGTGGAATTGCGAAGAGGGAGCTAGAGGTATCCATGAGAATATCGAGTCCCTTGAGGGCTTCGACCACGTAGGGCCAGTGCCAGACGCCTCCGAAGTGCGCGGCGATGAGCTCCAGCTTGGGGAATTTCCGCTTGATGGCGGCCACCTTGAAGGGGCAGGAAGGATTTTCGGCAGGCGGGAGCTTGTCTCCCACGTGGACCAGGACGGTGAAGCGTCCCTCCACGGCGCCGAAGAAGGGCTCCAGCCGCGGATCATCCAGTCGGAAGCCCTGAAAATCGGGATGGAGCTTGATGCCGTGGATTCCGCGATCCCAGAGGAATGAAAGCACATCATCCATCCTCGGATAATCGGGATGGATGGTGCCGAAGGGGATGGCACCGGGAGTCCCGACGAGAGAGGCTGCGTAGTTATTGGCGGGCTCCACCTGTTCGGGCTTGGTGGCGGCGGAGAGGACGCTGGAGTATTCCAGTCCGGCCTTCTGCATACGGGGGACCATGTCCTCCCAGAATCCGCCGCCGATGGCGGGAATTCCGTAGTGTTCCTGGAGCTGTGCCACCGCCTTCGCCGCGATTTTCGGATGGAAGGCGTGTGCGTGGATATCGATTCTAGGGAGAGAGGACATTCTCCGGGGTTCCTTGATCTTGCCGTGAGGAGGAGGGAAAAAGCGCGGGGCGGTCTAGCGAAGGGCAGGGATTTTTCACGGGAGGAGGAGTGTTTTTTCCTCCGCGTGGTGTCCCCCTGCCCCGCCGGAACCGCCCCGGGGGCGGAGTCCCCCGCATGCCATCCTAGTGGACGCGCCGTGCGGGGTCTCCTTCTAGCGTTCGTTGCCTATACGTGGGAGTTCTTGGCGGCCCACTGTGCCACGAAGTCCAGGAGCTGTTCGTTGACGGGGATCAGCTTCGGGCGTTTGGCGAAGGCATTTGCCAGGGCATTTCGGAATGCCTGCTGAGGCAGGCGGGTCACGCCGAGGGCGGCCAGCAAACCGAACATGACCGTATTGGCGCCCTTGGGATTGCCGCCCTCGTCAGCCAGCTGCTGAGCCGGCACGCCGATGCCCTTCACGCCGGCGGGCATCTCCACCTCGCCCATGACGGCATCGTAGATGATGACGCCACCGGGCTTCACGTCGTTCTTGAACTTCTCCAGAGAGGGCCGGTTCATGGCGACGAGCACATCGGGGTTGTAGATCACGGGGGAGCCGATGTCGTGGGTGGCCAGGGTGACGGAGCAATTGGAGGTGCCGCCGCGCTGTTCGGGGCCGTAGGAGGGATACCAGGAAACGGTGCGTCCCACAGAGAGGCCCGCCTGGGCGATCATGGTTCCCAGGGAGAGGACGCCCTGTCCGCCGAAGCCGGCGATCTTGACCTGGACATCGGGGAGGGGCTCCTGTGCGGGATGCTCCTCATTGCCGGCACCGAAAAGCTTGTCCAGGGTCTCCTTGGAGAAGTCGGAGACGGGGCGCTGCACCACGGGTGCCTCGGTGTTGTCACGGAAATTTCCCAGCGGGAACTCCTGGGTCATCACGTTGTTGATCCACTCGTTGGTGTCATTGGGAGAGAGCTTCAGGTTGGTGGGGCAAGCGGAGAGGACCTCCACGAAGGTGTATCCCCTGCCCTCCTTCTGAATCTGCAGCGCCTTGCGGATGGCGGTGCGCGCCTTCCGGATGTGCGCGGGATCGGTGAGGGCCACGCGCTCCACAAAGACAGGCGCCTTCAGATTGCTGATGAGCTCGCACATGTGGATGGGGTATCCCTGGGTCATGGGATCGCGGCCGTTGGGGCAAGTGACAGTCTTCTCGCCCACAAGGGTGGTGGGTGCCATCTGTCCGCCGGTCATGCCATAGACGGTGTTGTTCACGAAGAAGACCGCCAGCTTTTCGCCGCGGTTGGCGGCCTGGAGGGTCTCGTTGAGGCCGATGGAGGCCAGGTCGCCATCGCCCTGGTAGGAGATGACCACCTTGTCCGTGGCGCGGGAGACGCCGGTAGCCACGGCGGGGGCCCGTCCGTGAGCGACCTGGGTGTTTCCGCAATCGAAGTAGTAGTATGCGAAGACGGCGCAGCCCACGGGGCTGATCATGACCGCCTGGTCCTGCATATCGAGATCATGGAGTGCCTCGCCGATGAGCTTGGTGAGCACGCCGTGGCCGCAGCCGGGGCAGTAGTGAGTCGCGGTCTGGGCGGCGCCTCCCTTGCGGGGGAAGGTCTTGTAGAGTCCCGTGGAGGAAATGATTTTCTCAGACATCCTGATGTTCTCCTGTCCTTTTATAGCACGGAAAGAATCTGGTTGAGGTCGAGCAGGTTTCCGCCGAGGCGGCTAACCAGGTCCACGGGCACGGCGCAATCCACCGCCAGGCGGATGTCGTCGCGCATCTGGCCGTTGCTCATCTCCACGGAGACGAAGCGCTTGGTGCCGTTGGCGACCAGCTCCTTGAGGCGTTTTTCGGGGAAGGGGAAGAGAGTCTTGGGACGCAGGAGTCCCACCTTCTTGCCACCCTGCCGGGCGGTATCCACAGCGCTGCGGGCGATGCGGCTGCTGATTCCGTAGGCGACCAGGACGGTCTCCGCGTCGTCAGTCTGGTAGTCCTCCCAGCGCGCCTCGGATTCGCGGATCTTCGCGTATTTCTCCTGGAGGAAGTCATTGAACTTACCCAGCTGGTCGAAATCGAGGAAGATGCTGGTGACCAGATTCTGGCGGGTCTCGGCGGTGCCGGCGACGGCCCAGGAGGCATCCACCTTGGGCTCGATGGCCTTTTCGGGGAGCTTGAGGCTCTCCATCATCTGGCCGAGGGTGCCGTCTGCCAGAACGAAGACGGGCGTGCGCCACTTGAAGGCCAGCTCGAAGGCCTTCATGGTGAAATCGCACATCTCCTGGACGCTGTTGGGGGCCAGGACAATGCAGCGGTAGTTGCCGTGACCGCCGCCCTTGACCACCTGGTTGTAATCGCCCTGCTCGGGACCGATATTGCCCAGTCCGGGACCGGCGCGCATGACATCGACCAGGACCACGGGCAGCTGTGCGCCTGCGCAGTAGCTGATGCCCTCGCTCATGAGGGAGATTCCGGGTCCGCTGGAGGCGGTGAAGACGCGGTGTCCGGTGGAGGCGGCGCCGTAGCACATGTTAATGGAGGCCTCCTCGGATTCGGCCTGGAGGAACTTTCGTCCCACCATGGGGAAGTATTTGGATGCCTCCTGGAGCACCTCGCTGGCGGGGGTGATGGGGTATCCGAAGTAGCAGTCTGCGCCGGCGTAGAGTGCGCCGATGACGACGGCGGTATTGCCTTTGACCAGTTTGCTAGCCATGCTTTTCTCCTATTCGCTCCTGTCTGGAGGGTTAGCCCCGCTGGGGGATGTGGATCTCGATGGCGTTGGGCTCGGGGCAGCTGTAGAAGCAGGATGCGCAGCCTACGCACCCCTCGCCCGTGTACTCGGCGGAATAATACCCGCGCTCATTGAGGGTCTTGCCGATGCGGAGGCACTGCTTGGGGCAGGCGACCACGCATCGGGAGCAGGACTTGCACTCCAGGGGGTTGATGAGCGGGTATGGCTTGTTCTTTTCAATTTCCATGGCGGATCGGTCCGGTGTGTTGATGTTGGGAAAGAGGAAAAGAGGCGGAGACAGAAGGGAAAACGATCACGCCCCGGGGCCATTCGACACCGGGGCGTTCGGGGACTACTTCAGGAAGAAGGCGCGCAATTCGGCGCGACTCTTCGCGTTGCAGAGCTCGTCCATGCTCTTGAGGCTGCAGAGCCGTGAGGCCTGGTGGGCGATATACTGCATGTATGGACTGTCGTGGTCCTTGGGTGCCAGGGTCAGCATGATGAGCCGGACGGTCTTGTCGCCCTCCTGGATGCCGTGTCCATCCTTGAAGATGGCGACCACGGAGATCATCTGCTGGACATGGGCGGTCTTGGCGTGGGGCATCGCGATGCCGCCATCCAGGATAGTGGAGGCCAGCGCCTCGCGGCTGTGCACATCCTGAACGCAGGCATCGAAGTCATCCACATATCCGCAGCGGTAGAGGTGTCGGACGACCTCCTCCACCGCGGATTCGTAGGAGTCCGCCTGCAAATCGGTGACCGCGCAGTTTTCGGGGATGACCTGTTCCAGGGGCAGGTAGTCGGTGCCGGTGTAGGGGACCACGACATCGTGGACCGCGGCGTCCTTGGCGACGGTATCGGAGGGCGAGAGCCGCCGCATCTCCTCCACATTCTGGTAGAGCTCGTAGGTGGTCTCGTTGTAGATGTTCTTGATGGTGGGCACATCAGCCTTGGCGCACTCGAAGGCAATGACATTTCCGGAGACGGTCATCACGAAGGAGGTGCGCTCCTTCCGGAAGTTCACCACGCTGTAGTCCTTGGCGAAATCGCTGTGGCGGAAGCCCTCCTGGCGGAGGTTGGTGATGAGCTGCCGCACCAGGAAGTCCAGGACCACCTGGGAGGTCACGGGGAATTCCATGTGGACGGAGAGGGCATCGGCCTTCTGGTGGCGCACGCCGCGTCCGGGCATGGCGAGGGTGACCATCAGGAGAGGCGGTGCCACGAGGGTGGTGAGGAGGGTCATGATGATGGCCACGCCGAAGAGCTGGGTGTCCACGATGGGCACGCTCTGTCCATTGAGGGTCATCATGGTGGTGGCGCCGATGCCGGCGATGATCAATGCCACCTCGCCACGGGGAATCATGCCGCAGCCAATACGCAGGGAGCCGCGCCAGTTGAAGTTGACGAAGAGCGCGGGGAGCATGCAGCCGATGATCTTACCCAGCACTGCCAGGAAGGAGAAGAGCAGTCCGAAGCGCAGGACATGCCAGTCGGTGAAGACGCGCACATCCACCATCATTCCCATGACCACGAAGAAGATGGGGACCAGGAAGCCGTAGATGCTGTCCAGCTTGAGCTGGATGGCGAAGGAGAGATCGCTGCGGGAGAGGCTCAGGCCGGCGGTGTAGGCGCCGATGATCATGGCAAGACCGCACTTCTCCATGATACCGGAGAGCAGCAGTGCGGCGCCCAGCGCCAGCACGGCGTAGGTGACCTTGGAGTGGAAGCGCTTGAGGAAGCGCGCGAACCAGTGGGAGCAGGCAAGGCCAATGGCGGTGAAGAGAATCCAGATGCCGATGGACTTTCCGGCCACCAGGCCGATCTTTCCCCAGGAGACGCCGGAGGTGCCGCCGTCACCGCCACCAACCAGGCCCATGACCACCGCCAGGCAGACAATGCCCAGCACGTCGTCAATCACGGCGGCAGCCAGAATCGTGGTGCCCTCGGGACTGTCGATGGCCTTGCGCTCGGAGAGGATTCGTGCGGAGATGCCGACGCTGGTGGCGGTGGAGAGGATTCCCAGGAAAAGCGCGCGGGGATCCATCAGACCGCAATGGTAGACGAAGTGCCCCAGCACATCGCCCAACAGGAAGGAGGCGATCACGCCGCCCAGACCCACCAGGGTGCCCGCCAGAGAGTAGCGGAAGAAGGTCCGGAAGTCCGTCTCAAGACCCGACTGGAACAGCAAGACGATGGAGCCGATGGTGGCCAAGGCATAGAGGTTCATGGACACCGGGAGCCCCGCACTGCCCGCAGAAAGCGGGAAAAGACCATTCGGGAACAAGAACGGAATCGAAACACCACCCAACAAATACGGCCCTAGCAAAATACCCGTCGCCAGCTCACCTAGAACAGATGGGATCTTCACTCGCGCCGCTAGCCGCCCCACAATCTGCGAGGCAAACAACAAAATACCCAGCTGCAAAACCAAAACTGCAAGCTGCTGCGTGACTGTCTGTTCTTCCATGTGATTCCGAAGGCTCCTTTCTCAAGAAGAAAAAAATTGAGAGTTAGGTTTGAAGGCAACCGCATAATATAACCCACGCAAGGAGCCCCGGGGTCCATTTTGTCGCATTTTGTCATATGTTTACCCCCAGCAATACTCAAGGCGCGAGTTTGAGGGAAGACTACCAAAGGAGGTCGGGGCTTGCGCCCCCCGTGCCCCCGCCTATTTTCTTCCGCCTACCGGCGGTATTTCGCGCGCCTCTTTGGCGCGCATTTTACGCACGCGCCGGTTTTCCGGCGCGGGGTTCCGCAACGGAACCCTGGCCAAACTTCCTCCTTCCTCCTTCCTCCTTCCTCCTTTTTCGAATTCAGGGGGCTGACTCTAGGGGATATATTACGGGCTTGCGCCGGCTTTTGGTAGGAGCGCGAACCAAGAGTCTTGCCTCCTGGTCCTTCGCTCAAATAGCCGCTTTTCCCTTTCTTTTGTACGAAAAATCACCTATTTTTGGATTCACAGTCATGAAAACTTCTTTGAAATGGCTTCGCGACTACACCGCGATTCCCTGGTCTGCCAAGGAGTTGGCGGATCGTCTGACGACGGTTGGCCTGGAGCCGGAGAGCATTGAGGAGACGGGGAGTGTTCCCCAGGGCGTGGTGGTTGCGCGGATTTTATCTCGTGTGCCCCATCCCAACTCCGACCACATGAGTGTCTGCATGGTGGAATACGGCGCTACGGAGCCCATCCAGATTGTGTGTGGCGCCCCGAACTGTGATGCGGGCAACGTGGTGCCTCTGGCGTTGATTGGCACGGACTTCGGCGGTGGCTTCGTGATCAAGAAGAGCAAGCTTCGTGGCGTGGAGTCCTGCGGCATGATGTGTTCCGCCCGCGAGCTGGGCCTCTCCGAGGACCACGACGGACTCTTGATCCTGCCCGCCGACACCCCGCTGGGCACTTCCGTGCGGGATCTGTATAGCGGCGACACGGTGATTGACTGGGAGGTGACCCCGAATCGTCCCGACTGGCTCAGCCACATCGGCATTGCGCGCGAGATCTGCGCCTTGTCGGGCGAGAAGCTAATTCTTCCCGAGAATCCGATTGTCTCCCGCAAGTCCGACGAGGCCCCCGCCAAGATCTCCATTGAGGCGCCGGAGTTCTGCTCCCGCTACATCGGCCGTGTCTTCGAGAATGTGAAGATTGGTCCCTCTCCCGCCTGGATGAAAGAGCGTCTGGAGGCCGTGGGCCTGCGCTCCATCAACAACGTGGTGGACATCACCAACTACATCATGCTGGAATACGGCCAGCCCCTCCATGCCTTTGACCTGAATACCCTGGCCGGACACCAGATCCGTGTGCGCCGCGCAGCGGATGGCGAGACCATCACCACCCTGGACGGCACCAAGCTGACTCTGACCAAGGAGAACCTCCTCATTGCCGACGCCGAGAAGGGCGTGGCGCTGGCGGGCATCATGGGTGGCGAGAACTCCATGATCACCGACAAGACCACCACGGTCCTCATCGAATCCGCCGCCTTCGACCGCACCAACATCCGTCTCTCCTCCCGCGCCCTGAACAAGGCCACCGACGCCAGCTACACCTACGAGCGCGGCGTGGCGCCCGAGACCAGCGCCCTGGCCAGCGAACGCGCAGCCAG
>CAZMWS010000021.1:12584-15293 GCA_964570085.1 uncultured Lentisphaeraceae bacterium
CAGGTGGGCGAGACCATCGACTGCTATCCCCGCCCCTGGCAGCCCGAAACCATCACCGCCAGCGCCAAGCGCATCGAGGAGCTCATCGGAATCCCCCTGGATGCCGAGAAGGTCTCTTCCCTTTTGGCGCGCCGCGGCATTGAGACCGTGAAGATTGATGGCGACCTGGTGACCGTCCGCACTCCCTGGTGGCGTTTCGACCTTCATGCCGCCGTGGATCTCTCCGAGGAGGTGGCGCAGCTCACGGGCCTGGATGCCATTCCGGAGGCGACTCCCGTGTCCGCCCTGGGCGGCAGCGCCAAGGACGACTGCTACCTGTTGCAGGAGAAGGTGCGCCATCTCCTCATGGCGCTGGGCCTGGACGAGGTCATGAACTACACCCTCTGGTCCCAGAGCCAGTGCCTGGCCGGCACCAATCTGGAGCCCAAGGACCTGCTGCAGGTCTCCAACCCCATCTCCTCCGATACCGCATTCCTGCGCCCCACCCTGCTGCCCGGACTGCTCCAGGTGGTCTCCCACAATGTCTCCCGCAACCAGCACGACCTGCGCCTCTTCGAGATGGGCCGCGTCTTCCAGTGGAAGGACGGCAAGCCCGTGGAGAGCCTCCATGCCGGCATTGCCCTGACTGGCCGCGTGCATCCCGAGCGCTTCGGCAAAGAGAAGGCGGTGACTGCGGACTTCTACGACATGAAGGGCATTGTGGAGGGCTTCCTGGAGGCCTTCGAGCTGGGCGGCTTCACCCGTTGCGAGGCGGCGGAGCATCCCGCCTTCAAGAAGGGCGCCTGCGCGCGCTTCGTTGCCAAGAACAAGAAGGACCTGGTCTATCTGGGCGTGGCCAATGCCACTTTGACCAAGGGAATGCGCCTGCGCAGTCCGCTGCTGCTGGCGCTCATTGACGTGGAGGCCGTGGCCGCCGCGCCTCATCCCTCCAAGAAATACCAGGAGCTGCCCCACTTCCCCGGCGTGGAGCGCGATATCTCCTTCGTGGCCCCCGCATCCCTCACCAACCAGCAGGTCCTGGACGCCATCAAGTCGTTGAAGATCGACAAGGTGACCCAGGTCTCCGTCTTCGACCTCTTCGAGGACGCCAAGGTGCTGGGCGAAGGCAAGCGTTCCATGGCCTACACCATCACCTACCAGGATCCCGCCAAGACCCTCACCGACGACGAAGTGAACCAGCTTCAGGAGAAGCTTCGCCAGGGTCTGGTGAAGAAGCTGGGCGTGGAGCTGCGATAGCCCCATGGGCGTTCTGACCGTCATTGCCACCCCCATCGGAAATCTGGGGGACTGCTCCCCCAGAGCCCGTGAGGCCATCTCCAGTCAGGAGATCCTCTGCTGCGAGGACACCCGACACACCGGAAATCTGGTGAGCCTGCTGGGCATTCCCCGTCCGGCGCTCTATGTCGCCAACCACGAGCACAACGAGCGGGAGATGGCCTCCCGCATCGTGGCATGGCTCAACGAAGGCAAGCGCGTGGGAATCTGCAGTGACGCCGGGTACCCGCTGGTCAGCGATCCCGGATACCCGGCGGTGGCAGCCGCCATTGCCGCGGGGCACGAGATCCGCGTGATTCCCGGCGCCAGCGCGGTGCCCGTGGCGCTCATCTCCTCCGGACTGCCGCCCTCCAGCTATATCTTCAAGGGCTTTCCGCCCCGAAAGCCGGGCCACCGCAGGAGCTTCCTTCTGGAAGACGCCGCCAGCCGACACACGCTGGTCTTCTACGAATCGCCCTACCGCGTGGGGAAATTCCTATCGGAGGCACTGGAGGTCCTGGGGGACCGCCAGGCCGCAGTCTGCCTGGAGCTCACCAAGCAATTCGAGCGCGTGAAGCGCGGCTCCCTCTCCCAATTGGCGGAGTTCTTCGCCAAGACTCCCCCAAAAGGCGAGGCCGTCATCGTGGTCCGTGGAAACACCGGCGAAACCGTCCCCACCGCGGAAGACACTGACGAATCTACCGACGACGCCGAATCTGAGGAGTAGTCCGACCATGCCACAGGTATTATTGATTGACGCCTATTCCCAGATCTTCCGGCTCTTCTATGCCATCCGGAATCTGACCAACGCCAAGGGCGAGCCCACCAATGCGCTTTTCGGCATGGCGCGGCTCTTCCTGCAGCTGGAAGACGAATTTCCCTGCGAATACGGTGCGATGGTCTTCGACCACGGCAAATGCGTCCGGCGCACCGCGCTGTTGCCCGCCTACAAGGCGCAGCGCCCGCCCATGCCCGAGGAATTGCGCGCGCAGGTGCCCAAGATCCGCCAATGGGCACAGGCCTTCGGCTGGAGTGTGGTGGAGCGCGAGGGCTTCGAGGCCGATGACTTGCTGGCCGGAATCGCCGGCGAACGCCATGGCGAAACCGTCCGGATTCTCACGGGCGACAAGGACCTGGGTCAGCTGGTGAAAGACGGCGAAGTGCTGTTGTTGAAGCCCGGCAACTCCAAGACTCCCTGGGAAGAGATTGGCGAAGCGAAGGTCCAGGAGAAATTCGGCGTCACTCCCAGTCAGCTGAAGGACTACCTGGCGCTGGTTGGCGATACCGCCGACAACATCCCGGGCATCCCCGGATGCGGTCCCAAGACCGCCGCGCGGCTCCTGCAGCAATTCGGGTCCCTGGAGGGGCTCGTTGCACGCCTTGAGGAGCTCCCCGCAGGAAAGATGAAGGACACCCTGAAGGAGCACCAGGAACACCTGAAGCAGAACCAGGAGC
>CAZMWS010000022.1:0-7057 GCA_964570085.1 uncultured Lentisphaeraceae bacterium
CACCGCTTTAACCTGCTACCTACTACCTCCTCCCTACTGTTTTCGGGCGGGGGCGGCATGCCTAGAGGCAGAACGGGCCTAGGGAAGGCATGGTGAAGAAGAAAGAACTCCAAAGGAGGTCGGGGCTTTGCCCCCCGGATCCCCCCATTAGGAAAACGCGGGATACGGGTAGGGAGTAGCGCCTGTGGCGTCTTATAGGCTAGCCGCAAGTCGTTTGCCTGCTAGGTGCTGAAGTGTGGGTATCCAAAAAATGCGCAATGTATTGGGAAATATGCACAGTTTTTAACCACATGTGCAATTTCTTGCCAGCATTTTTAGGTGGGAGAGGGGTTTTCTCGCCTTGCAAATTTTTGGCATGCCATTTTCTATTCTGTCTTCGGATGCAATGGAGAAAACAAGGATGTCCGCCGGGGAGGCCGTTGTTAATGGCCTGGTGGATTGAGTTTTGGAGTCCAGGATGGAACGCAAATAGAGAATAGGAGAAGACGCTATGGAAAACGAGAAGAATACTGCCCTCATTGATATGCACAATCGCATTTCTGGTACTCAGCTGGAGAATATCCTGCGCATGCAGATCAAGGCGTTGGCGGAGCATCCGGAGCGTGCGAAGGTGTTGCCGCCTTTGATGGTGTGGGGCGCCCCGGGACTGGGAAAGTCCTCCATCATCCGCGGCATAGCCGAGGAGATGGGCATCAATTTCATCGATGTGCGCCTGGCGCAGCGGGAGCCCGTGGATGTGCGGGGACTGCCCGTGCCTGACCGTGACAATAAGAAGGTGGACTGGCTGGTCTCCGGCGAATGGCCCCGTGAGGGCCGCGGCATCCTGCTCTTCGACGAGTTGACTGCCGCCGATCGCTCGCTGCAGGTGGCCGCCTACGAGCTCATCCTCGACCGCCGGCTGGGAGAGCTCTACAAGGTGCCTGACGGATGGTATATCTGCGCGGCGGGCAACCGCGTGGAGGACGCCGCGGTCTCCACCACCATGTCCTCCGCCCTGGCAAACCGCTTCCTCCATGTGGAGCTGGCCGAGGACGTGGAGTCCTGGGTGCACTGGGCGACTCTCCACGGAATCCACCCCTCCGTCGTCGGATTCCTCCGCTATCGCCCCGAATGCCTCTTCCGCCAAAAGGACGAGAATCTGGAGCGCGGATGGCCGACTCCCCGTGCCTGGGAACGCGTCAGCGTCATGCTGGATATCGCTCCCGAGGACGACGAGGGGCTCCAGCGAAAGCTGGTCTATGGCCTTGTGGGAAATCGCGCCGGTCTGGAGTTCTATGAATACCACAAGCTCAATGCCTGCTTCGACGACGTCCTGAAGATGATGCGGGATCCCTCGGTGCCTGTCGTGATTCCTCAGAAGGTGGATCGGAAGTACGCCCTGTGCGCGGCGATGGCGTATTATGTCTGGCGGGGCCGTGATCAGTCGGACGCCGATGCTCTCCTGGAGGGATTCTTCCGCATCAGCCTGCAGCTCACCAGCGATTTCGCCTGCATGGCGATGATCGATGCCATGAGTGGCTGCGGCGTGCTGGATCGCAGGGAGGCCGCAAACCGCCTGTATCATCACAAGTCCTACAAGGCGTGGTCGACCACCCATGGCAAGGCCATGAAGAAGCATCTGTCCTTCTAGGGGGAGGGTGACGCATGACGCAAAAAAACACCCCCAGAGTCCCCAACAAGGAGGAGGAGCGCCGCAAGCGGGTCTGCCTGGAACAGCTTACCAGGGATCGCCAGAGGCTCCTCATCCGCTGGCCCTTTCTCGGCGGAATCATCATGCGCATGGAATTGATCCCCGTGCGCGACGACCGACTGAACACCGCCGCCACCGACGGCGATAACATCTTCGTGGATATCAATTTCTACGCGAAGCTAAATCAGGACGAGCGGCTGTTCGTCCTGGCGCACGAGATCTGGCACTGCGTCTTCCTGCATTTTGCACGGCGCCAAAATCGGGATCCGTTCCTCTTCAACATCGCGACGGATCTGGAGATTCATTTCGCCCTGACGGACGAGAAGATGTGCGAGCCCTTCGTGCTTCCTCATGACCCCAATTGGCGGGGACTCTCTGCCGAGGAGATCTACGAGAAGCTGCCGAAACTCGTCAAGCAAAAGGAAAAGGCTCCCTCTTTCGTAAGAGTTTCGGGCAAGAACCGGAATGATGCCTTCGGCTCTGGAGAGGAGAGCTTCGACAAGCATATCTATCAGGGAGACGACCTTCCCGAAGTCCCGGCGGAGAACGCCGAGGGCGGTGCATCGGGGAAGGGCGAATGCGTCATCGATGGCGAGTATGCTCCCCGCGTCAGTGCGGAGAGCACGGAGCACTCCCGGGCGCGCGTTATCGCCTCGGCGCAGCAAATTGAGCGGACGCAGGGGACGCTCCCGGCGGGGCTCAAGGGGATTCTGGAACGCCTCCAGAGGCCCTCGCTGCCCTGGCAGGAGCTCCTGAAACAGTTCGTCACTGCCTGCTATGGCGGAAAGCGGCGCTGGCTGCCGCCCTCCCGACGGCATGTCTGGCAGGATCTCTACTTGCCCAGCATGCGTGACGAGTCCCTGAAGGCGGTGGTGGCGCTGGATACCAGTGGAAGCACCTATTATGACCTGCCGCTCTTCTTTGGCGAGCTCGTCTCCTTGATGAAGTCCTTCGGCCGCTTCGACCTGGAGGTCATCCAGTGCGATGCCAAAATCCAGAATGTGGAGCACTACACCCAGGACAAGTTGCCGCCTCCCGATAAGGAATGGGAGGTCAAGGGCTACGGCGGAACGGATTTCCGTCCCGTCTTCAAATATGTGAAGGCCCACAGCCAGCCCGATCTGATGGTCTTCTTCACAGATGGCTATGGGACCGCCCCACTGCGGCCGCCCGCATATCCCGTCATGTGGATTCTTACGGATGATGGACAATCCCCCGTGCCGTGGGGGCGCGTGGCGCATTTGGAAAAAAGGAGGAACGAGTGAAATGGCGCAGGTGATTTCTATTGCGGAGGTGATGCAGGGGTGTTCGCCGGAAGAGAAGATGCAATTCTGTTTCAAGCGGAAAGGCGGTCCAGAGCCAGGGAAGCGGGTGTTCTTTGGACCGTTTTCCCGTTGCATTGTGCGGGAGGGTCTGAATGCGCCGGGGGCTCTCGAGACTCTGTCCGCAAATCCGAAGGAGTGGCTAAGCTTCTCGGAGTTTATGGACCGGCGCTTGGATTTCAATGACACGACGTTCTTCCTGGAATTCCTCTTCGAGAACCGCACGAGGATCCCGCGGCAGGAGTTGGCACGGTGCTGGAATGTCTGGCTGTGGCACTGCTGGGGGTACCCACGCTATGGCTATGAGGTTGAATCCATATTCGATGGTCCCATGTTCATTGACAATGAATTGCGTTGTGATGACTACTGCAACCTCCAGAAGCCAGGCTGGGAGATGCTCCGCTATATCCTTCCCAGAAGATTTCGGCGGGGAAGCTCCAAGGGTGCTCGCAAGCATAAGACTCTTCGGTTGGGAGAATCCATGAAGACCGCCCTCCAGGAGGACAACGCGGCGGCATTCGCGATCTCGCTGGATCTCTCTGGTAAGAAGATCACCTATAGCCTGCTTTGGGAGGTGCTCTCCGCCGGCGCAACGGAGGTCTTCCGATTCCTTCTGGAAAGCGGGCGCATTCCCGAAAAGGTCATTTCACTCACGGAACTCTGCTGCTTCCTGGTGGCAAGATTCCCCGAAGAGACCGCGATACCGATGCTGAAGGCCATTGAGGAGCACAAGCCCGGTACCGTGGGAGCAGTCCACGATGCCTTGGGACGAAATCTCCTGTGGTATGTTATCCATAATAGAGACACTCTCTGGTTTGGCGATAGTAACGAACAGGGATTGCCGCATTTCCTCCTGGAACACGGCTGCGATCCCGAAAATGTCAACCAGGTCGGATTCTCTTGGCGGGAACTCTGCGAGGCCCTTACCGACAAGCAGAAGGCATATTTCTATAAGTGCAGCGTTTTATGGCGCGGACATTCTGAATTTGCCGGTTGGAGAGCCTGGTGGGAGGCGCAGTATCCGAGACGCCGGAAGTCGAAGAAGCCGTGAGGATGAGAGGCGCTGGAAGGTCTTTTGTAGGAGAGAAAACGATGGAGAGTGAGTTTGAAGAAGAGTCCCTCACCCAGGAGGAGTGGGAGTTGGACGAGACGGTGCGGCGGTGGTTTCGCCGGGGGACGCCTTCCCCGAGGGGCCTTGCGAGCTTTGGGGAGTTGTGGGAGGGGCTGGCTGCGCCAGGCGCCCTGGAGACCCTCGCCGCCTATCCGGAACGCTGGCGGGGCGTTTCCGATTTGGCGGTCGCCTGGCGGCTGCAGCGCCCGGCATATCTGCCATACCTGAAATTCCTGGTCGACAATCGCGAGAGGATCCCGCGGAAGGAGCTGGTGACGCTCTGGGATTTCTTCTATCTGAATCTCTGGGACTACTTCGGTGGGCTATCTCATAAGCCGATCCTTGTGGAGACGCTCGATGGCGCCATCGAGGTCTGCCGATGCCGCGACGCGTATTTGCGCGCAAAGGGCAGTGACCGCGTGGCCACCACCGAACGACTGCGGAATTCCCTGGTGACCGATTCCCTCTTTGTCGATGATCCCGAGTGCTGCTACCGATACTGCGTGCTTCAGAAGCCGGGATGGGAGATGCTCCGCTACACCATCGGGAGGAGGCATTTGAAAGCGCGGATGACGGCGCCCATGCGCGCGGCGCTGAAAGAGGACGACGCGGCGGCATTTGCGATCTCGCTGGATCTCTCCGGCATAGGTGTCTCCTATAGCCTGATCTGGGAGGTGCTACAGGCCGGCGCCATGAAGATCCTGAGGAATCTTTTTGAGACAGGACGCATCCCCGAGGCGGTCATCACTCTCCCGGAACTCTGCTGCCTCCTGGTGGCGGAATTCCCCGATGATAAGGCGACAACAATCCTGTACGCCATCGAAAGGTGGCACCCGGGCACCATCGGAGGCGTCCGGGATGCCTTCGGACGAAATCTCCTCTGGTATACCGTCCATAATCCAGAAACGGTGTGGTTCGCCGACGACAACGGACTCGCGCATTTCCTCATGATTTTCGGCTGCAGTCCCGAAAACGCCAATCAGGCCGGACTCAACTGGCGGGAACTCTGCGAGGCACTGACTCCGGATCAGAAGAGGGGCTATATCCGGCGTCGACAGTTTGGGGCTCATTTCCTTCCCGGCTGGTGGGCTTGGTGGAGGCGCCGGCGGTATGGGCACTCGCGTTGGCGGGCACCCCGGGGGTGAAGCGAGAAAGCCCCGGCGATAAAATTCTGAGGCGCGCGCCCGCGCTCTTTTCCCCTTGGTTTTCTCCTCCTCGCCGCCGCAGACGCTGAAAATAGTGTGTCGTCTGCGGCGGGGTGATAGTGTTTTTTTTACTTATGGGTCTGGAAGCCCTGTTTTTCGAACCACTGTGTGGCGCGCTGGATTTGGTCGCCCTGGAGTTCCAGAGTGCCCTCCAGAAAATGTGCGCCGATGCCCAGTGCCTCCTTGATGCGGGAACACAGCTCCATCTGCTCGGGGAGTTCCAGTGCGGCGAGTCCTTGGACGCAGGTGACCGTCTTGCCACCGCGGCCCTTTCGGCGTAGCTGGAAAGAGACCCTCCCGCGGCTCTTGGACGCCTTTTCGGAGTTGTCGTGTCCGATGGCGATATCGCCGCCGAAGGCCTTGAGGAGCTCCAGGTCCTCCTTGGAGAGCGACGCTTGCTTCTTCTCTTCCTCGGTGGGTGGCGGCGGCGCGGGCTTGGGGGGCTCGGGAAGATCGATCTTCAGTCCCACGAAGGGATTGTTCCAGTTCTGGTCGTTGAGGACCGGCGCGGCATTCTGCTGCGATTCCTTCTTGCGCTGTTTCATGGCGTTCCTCTCCTTTATTTCGTCTCGCGGGAGAGTGCCTGGAAGATCTGGTCCACATCCACGCGGCACCCCGGGAAGCAGTTGTCCAGCTCTTTCTGGATGGCGGGATTGATGGCGATCTCTTCGGCGAGGGCGTCGTATTCCGTCCGGGGCACCTGCAGCATCCGGATGGGCTTGCCGCTGACGCGGTCGTAGACCAGGAAGACCATCCGCTCCGCATCGCTCTGGCTGTAGTCGAAGAGCAGCCGATGACGGCTGGGATTCAAGGCGCCATCCTGGGTGCCCCCATTGAAAAGCTGGTATTTCGCGAATTCCACCACGCGGTCATCCAGGTCCTTCTGGTGGAGATAGAGCTTCTCCAGAAAGTCGGGACGCGTGAAGACCATCCGCACCACCGGACGCTGGATCCCCTTCTCCAACGCGGCACGGGTGGCCGCTTCGTCCAGCTGCAAGGCGCGCTTGGCGGCATCGGCCTCTGGGAGCGGACGGGGCTCCTGGACCAGCAGGAAGGAGCGCTCCGCATCCCGGAAGGTGATCCGCACGGGGACATTGAGGGTCTTGCCGCACTCGGGACACTGGACACAGTTCAGGGTGCCGTGGTTCAACTCCTCCTCGTGGGAGTCCTCGGGTGTGAGGAGGGTGACAGGCTGGAAGGAGAACTGCGTTCCGCAGTGTGGACACTGGAGGGTCAATGGCTCGGCCATGGCGCGCGAAAAGGGGGTAGGGAAAACGAGAAAAGATGAATGCGGATGGGGGAGGGCGAGTTACTTCAGGGCGTCCAGGAGGTCGGCCAGCTGGTGGACTCCCACCATCTCCTTGACCTTCTGGCCATCCTTGAAGACAATCAGCGTCGGGATGGAGAGCACATTGAAGCGCATCGCCAGGCCCGCCTGATCATCCACGTTGATCTTGCCAATCTTCGCCCCCGCAGCCGACAGCTGCTCCAGCGATTCGTCTAAAATGCGCCCCTGCATGCGGCAGGGACCACACCAGGTCGCCCAAAAGTCCACCAGCCAGGTCCCCTGTGCGATGGTCTCTTGAAAATTCTCAGATGTCAATTGCGTGATCTCGGACATTGTTCTAGTATTTGGCAGATTAGTGATTAGCCGTTAGTTGTAAGGTCGCCTGCCGGCGCTCAAATGAGTACCTAGCAGGTTAGTGATTAGCCGTTAGTTGTAAGGTCG
>CAZMWS010000022.1:7157-8786 GCA_964570085.1 uncultured Lentisphaeraceae bacterium
TCAAATGAGTACCTAGCAGGTTAGTGATTAGCCGTTAGTTGTAAGGTCGCCTGCGGCGCTCAAATGAGTACCTAGCAGGTTAGTGATTAGCCGTTAGTTGTAAGGTCGCCTGCGCGGCTCAAATGAGTACCTAGCAGGTTAGTGGTTAGCCGTTAGTTGTAAGGTCGCTGCGCGGCTCTTCCGCCGATGCTTACGGCGGTACGGTACTAAAAAAAGAGCATTTTTGCGCGCCAATTTGGGCACGCATGGTGCAATCGCCGGGGCTTCCCGGCGATGGGTTTCGCTCTGCGCAACCCTGGCCTAACTTCCTCCTTCCTCCTTTTTCTTGCCTTAAGCCTTCCTCCTTGCCGCAAGGCAAGCCCCAGCGTAGCTGAGCAGGCTTAGCCTGCGAATCGAAGCCGGGCGCACTCCTTCCTCCTTTTTGCGCATCGGACTTTCTCATGCGTGCTGCATGAGAAAGTCCGATGCGTCGATCCCCGCCTTGGCACCTGCTCCGGCGGCGATGACGGCCTGTTTGTAGAGAGGGGAAGTGCAGTCTCCTGCGGCGAAGACTCCGGGGAGATTCGTGAGGCTGGTTTCGGGGTCGGGCCGCTTAATATACCCTGCGTCGTCCAGGGTGATTCCGGTGCCCTTGAGCAGTGCGGTATCGGGATCGAAGCCCAGCGCCAGGAAGAGTCCCTGGACCCCCAGAATGACCTCCTTGCCAGTCAATAGTTCCTTCAATATCACCGACTCCACTTCGTCCGTGGCGTTGTTCCGGGTCTCCAGGAGCCGGCATTGCGGATGCACCACCAGATTGGCGCATTGCTCGAGGCGTTCCCGGAGGACTGCGGGGCCCCTCATGGACTCGCTGGGAAGAATCAGATGGAGCGTCCCCACCAGGGAACAGAGATATAGCGCTTCGTTCAGGGCGGCACTGCCATTGCCCACCAGCGCCACCGTCTTTCCACGGTAGAAGGGACCATCGCAGGTTGCGCAGGTGGAGACATTCCGACCGTGGATCCTCCCGCGGTTCTCCGCCTGGCGGTGCTTCGCGCCCGTGGCTATAATCACCGCTTTCGACTGCACCTCCGTGCCGTCGTCCAGCACCAGCGTCTTGGGATCGCAATCCAGCTGGAGCGACCGGACGCTGTGGAATTGCACCCGTGCGCCCAGCTTCTCCGCCTGTTGCATCATGGCGTCCGTGAGATCGAAGCCGCTGACGGGCTCCGGAAAGCCCGGGTAGTTCTCGATCTTCGGCGTCTGGGTGAGCAGCCCGCCCGGCAACGGCCCCGCTAACAGCAGTGGCTTGAATCCCGCGCGCGCGGCGTAGATGGCGGCGGTGCATCCGGCGGGACCAGTTCCAAGAATGACCAGGTTTTCCATGGGAGCAAGGACGGTGGTGAAGGGACGGCAAGTGCCATTGCCGGAATCCGTGGGGCTGTCTCACAACCCCACGGATTCCTTACTTTAGAATTTGGGCGCCTGTGCACCAGTGCCATCGACAACGCCGAAGAACTTGATTGCGCTGTCGTACGGATAGGGATTCGCATACATCGAGACCTTGATCTTGATGGTGCCCTGCTTGTTCAGGCCGAGTGCCTCGCGGAACTGGTTCACATCCGAATTCTCATCGTATTCGGGATCCAT
>CAZMWS010000022.1:8796-10795 GCA_964570085.1 uncultured Lentisphaeraceae bacterium
GGATCCATCGACGCCACCATGTTCAGGAAGGCACCAGCATAGACCTTGTCCAGAATGCCATTGAAGAGCGCCGGATCGGTCAGGCTAAGATTTCCCGAGACTTCCTCCATGCACTCCAGATCCGCGATGTCCTCAAAGCCATCGCCATCCACCTTCAGCTTGAGGATATTGGGGCTCACGGTAACCGTTACATCCGCACCGCGATTGCAGAAGAAGATATTCTTTTCCAGGCGGATCTTCTTTGTCCTGTCATCGCCCTTGGTGTTGTCAAAACCAGTCATGTAATTGAAGCCAAGGATGTTATTGGTAATGTTGGTGATCGTCTTGGCGTTCGCGCGGACAGCATAGCCCATGTTGGCATCCGGATCGCGCTTCTGCTGCCAGGAGAACATCGCGGTATTGTGGTCGAAATTGAAGACCACCATGTCCGGTTTGGCATTGATGCTATGCACGTCGACTGCGGCATTACGGCTGCCCAGGAAGACGTTGTTTACCACATTCACCTCGCCTTCGCGATGCGCGACCAGCAATGCAAAATTGCTGGCATTCAAGAACAGGCAGTTGCTAATCGTGAATTTTCCGGTGGTCTTCGCACTCACCAGCGCCTTGTCAATCGACAGGCCCGCCGATTTGCCTTTTTCGGGGGGAATGCACAACCGCCCGAATTCCATGCCCTCCGGCTTGCCGTCGGTCGCATGGTAGGAATTTGCGCGAGTGTGGTCAAAGACAAAGCCATCGATCACGACGTCCTGGTCTTTACCCAAGGACTCCGTGTTGATCGTCAGCGTCGCCGACTGCGGACGGGTCTTGGATTGCTCCGTTGTCGGACGCAGGCAGCTCGGGGTATTCTGCAAGTCCCGTGCCGAGAAGTCGTCATTGTAGGAGCCCAATAGCTTGACTGCCTTCTTGACTTCGATCCAACCACAATTCATACGGCCAGAGTACTCGCCACCAGCAACATGAATCACATCGCCATTGGACGCCTTGTCCACCGCCTTCCAAATATTCTTGAAGGGCGCCGCCAAGCTGCCATCATTTTTGTTGTTGCCGACATTGGCAGAGACATACCAATCTGCCGCAGTCAAAGATAAGGACAGCGTAAGAATGGTAGCCGCCAGGACGCGGAATTTTGAAAATGCTCGCATGTTGTCTCCTAGGGTTTGGGGTAGGTCTGAAACGATTTTTCAGACGTGGTGTTTTTCCTTGTGGGGCATTTTCCTGTCGGGGGGGGGGGCATGGCCCCGAGCCCCCGCCCCGGAGTTTTTCAAGGCATGGGCACACACCGGTCCAAATCGGAGATCGTGGGAAGAAAGCCGGCAGGAATTGGACCTGACGACCCGGTCTGGACCCTTGGCGTGGCGTCGCGATCCCTGGACGGTTGCTCTCCAGCAGAGCCGTCTTCCGTTTTGCGACGCATCGGTAAGGTAGCCTATGAAAGCTGACCCGACTTTCTCCGCAGTGCGCGTGATCGTCGTTGTTTGCTCGTCCGAGGAACAAGCTCATGGAGTGAAAATCCACCGTCGCCTAGACAAAAACGCAAGGAAACGTTACAGTCTGGGACTCCTCCTGGCCCTCCTTAGACTTTCGTTCTGAAGCTAAGCTACAGTCAATCTAAGGCCAGGATGTTTTTTTGTCTGTTAGACCATCAACCTTGGGATATTGCCCGAGGGGGAAAATCCACGCACACGAACATGAGGCCTTCCGGCGCTAAAATCCTATTCTGGGGACTCCTCCCCCTCCTGGCGCTGGGAGGCCTCCTGGTCCTCTCCTATCCCACGGGGGAAGAGCAAACGCCCACCGTGACGCCGGAATCCCTCCCCACCCCCGTGGAAATCACCGTCACACCTCCGAAAACAATCGAAGAGCCCCAAACGCCACTACCGATCACACCGGTGGAGAAAAAAACACCGCCGCCCCAAAAGCACACCGCACCCACACCCCCGGCGGCACAGCCCCCCAGGACACTCCCCCCCAGGCAGACCGCCCCCACACTCCTCCC
>CAZMWS010000022.1:10805-15290 GCA_964570085.1 uncultured Lentisphaeraceae bacterium
CCCCACGGAAAATTCGATCGCCCCCATCGTGGAGGAGCAGGCAATCCCGCCCACCGCGCTACCTGCCACGGAAAAGACCGTCGATACCGCCCACGCTGATGCTGCCGTCTACGACTCCGCACAGGTCGATGCCCCGCCATACGCAAAGACCCCCATCCGCCCCGCCTTCCCCCTGCGCGCACGACGCGACGGCGTCTCCGGCTCCGTCCTCCTGGAATTCATCGTCGACGCCTCGGGAACCCCGCACGAGATCCACATCCTCTCCGCCACCCCACAGGGATACTTCGAACAGGCCGCCCTCCACGCCGTCGCCACCACACACTTCTCCCCCGCCTCCAAAAACTCCCGCCCCGTCCCCTGCAAGGTCACCCTCCCACTGGTCTTCCAGGTGAGGGAGTAGAAGAAATACCCTGTGGGACGAAGAGCAAAAAGATATTTTGGGGAATTTGTGGAATTTTCTGAAAAGCGGTGGAAAAAGAGCCATTCTAATGCTATCTTTATCTCGCAATCCTCCCCGGAGAAAGACGGCCAAAACGCTCCCCTCTTAATCACTGTTTTTGATTGATTCTTACTGGATTTGCTTTAAAGTCCATTGAGTATTTATTCAGTGATTAATTGAGTAATTGGACTCAATTGAGTAATTGATTGAGTAATTTACTTAATTAGTGAGTTTTTTGTGATACCAGCGTAGTTGGTGAGTGCTTTACGATGCTTTGCATTAGTTTGTATTAATGGAAAGCATTTGGGGTATTGATTAGTTGAGGTGTAATTGTCATTAGGGGATTCCGTTTCTAGGAAGTTCATGCCATCGGTGTTTTTGCCATCACAGGAGATCAAGATCAAGGAATATCCGGCATTGCCGGCGGGGGAGTGTTTGGCGAAGACCCGTCAGGTATGGCGGGATGGCGAGTGGCAGTCGGTCGAGGGGTGTGATTTGTATACCCATCTACGAGCGACCTGTGAGATGCTTCGTACCTTGAAGGAGATATGGCGTGGATATCCCCTATCGGCGCAGATTACAGAGGTGTCCGAGGCATTGGCGGCGTTCCACGACATTGGAAAGGCGACCCCCGCATTTCAAGAGAAGATCTACACGGCGCTGGGACGCGCATTGCCGTGGAAGGGTCTTGAAGAGGATGTCGGCGGGCATCCGCGGAACTCCGAGATTGTGCTTGGTCGCTATGGTCGGGAATTCGCGCGGATGGCGGGATGCCATCATGGTGGCGCCAATTGGTCGGCGGCCGGTCGTGAGACCAAGGAGGAACTGGGCGGAAAGACCTGGGAGGAGTTGCGCAAGGAGCTCCTGGCGCGACTGGAAAATGAGCTGGGACTTTCCACAGAGGGACTGAAGGGGATCCATGAGTATCTCACCACCACTGTTGGGGCGGTCATTCTCGCCGACTGGCTGAGCTCCGGTATGGATTTGCCGCACGGTGGAGCGCTCCCGACAGAACGGGACTTCCAGAAGACCGTCGAGAATGCCGGATTTGTCCCAGTGCATTGGAAGGAGGGGCTTTCCTTTGAGGAGCTCTTCGGGTTCTCGCCGAATCCACTTCAGAAATCCTGCGATGGCATTGCCGCGCCTGGAAAGGTCTATGTCATTGAATCGGGAATGGGTAGTGGCAAGACGGAGGCCGCGCTTTTCTTGGCGCACCAGCTTCTTTCCAAACGGCAGGCAAATGGCGTCTACTTCGCCATGCCTACGAAACTGACCTCTGAAAAAATCTACGAGCGGCTGAATTGCTTCCTTCAGAGGGGTGCTGATGTCGTGGATGAAGAGAGAGCCAAGGCATTGCTGATTCATGGCGATGCCTGGTTGAACTGGATTTTTGAGGATCCCGGGGAAGACGGCAAGGAAACAGTCGCGCGGAGTAGCTGGTTCCAGACTCGGAAACGCGCGTTGTTGGCGCCCTTTGCTGCAGGAACCGTGGATCAGGCGCTCCTCTCCGTCGTCAATGTGAAGCACCGGGATCTGCGTGCCTTCGCCCTGTCGGGAAAAGTCGTTATCTTTGATGAAGTCCATAGCTATGACGCCTACACCGGTTCGCTCATTGTCTCGCTGGTTCGCAAGCTCCGAGAGTGGGGCGCAACAACCGTCATCTTGAGCGCGACTCTCACCAATGCTACAAGACAGCGATTGCTGGGATGCCCCGAAGCCGCAGACGCCGCACCGCGCTCCTATCCCCTGATTTCCATCTCCGACGGAAAGGGTGGCGAGGTGGAATACCGTGAGTTCGCCGCCACGGAGTCGGCGGAGGTCAAGCTTTCACAGACCTCGGAGCCTGCAGATGCCTATGGCGCCGCATACGAGCATGCCTTACGGGGGGAACAGGTCCTCTGGATTGTCAACACCGTGGACCAGGCGCAGGAGATCTACCGACAGCTGACTACATTCATTCCTGCAGACGTGGAATTGGGCTTGATCCACTCCCGTTTTCCTTCCTGCATTCGTCGCAAGCAGGAGGAGCACTGGGTGGATATCTTGGGAAAGGAGGGTGCGGCGGAACGGCGTCAGAAGGGCCGCATTTTGGTGGCCACGCAGGTGCTGGAGCAATCCGTTGATGTGGATGCGGATTTCCTGATCACCCAGGCCGCCCCCTCGGATATGCTTTTTCAAAGAATCGGCCGCCTGTGGCGACATCGCGTTTTGGATGCGATTCGCCCCGCGGGGGCCTCGCGAGAGGCACTGGTGGTGTTCCCCGAAAATGCCGAGTCCCCCAATACTTGGCAGAAGCGAGAGTTGTCGCTCCCTTACGATTCCTACTGTATGTGGCGCTCCGCACTGCTCTGGATGGAAAGGCCCGTAGTTCGCCTCCCCGATGACATCCGACCCATTCTCGAAGAGACCTACTGCGAGCGTGAGGAGGAAGACGGCGCGGCACAGACCATGCGACAGGATCGCCGAGAAAAGCAGTCGAAGATGACGCAAAAGGCCGCAGTCTCCCAGGGCGTTGCTTTCGGAACTCTGGACGACGACGAAAATGCGGTCACGCGTTGTGGCGATATGGAGACTGTCCAGGTGCTACTGCTGAAGAAGGGGAATGCCGGACTTCCTCTGAAGAAAGCGGTTGCGCCGTATTTCGCGGATGCACCAATTCTTCTTCCGCCTCCCGAGGCGTCGCATTTGGAGAAGGCGCGGATTGCCGCCGCCATTATGCGAACGTTGGTGACGGTGCCTGCGTACTCCGCTCCGAAATATGGGGAATTCCCGTTGGATTTCCTCCGGGATGTCATCTGGGTGGGGTATGATGACTCCCGTCCGATTCGCGCCGCTTATGTGAATGACGATGGCAACCTCATGACGCAGTCCTGTCTGCAGGTGGACAACAAGAAGACCCTTTCCTATCATACGAAACTTGGATATTGTGCCTTGAAGGAATAGAAACCCCATGGAACAAATCAACCTCTGTGACTACCCCTGGATCCCCATTGCGGGAGACCGGCAACGAAGAAGCCTCTTTCAGCTCTTCTCCGAATCCTCTATCCGGCGGCTTGCCGGAAATGCCGTCGACAAAATCGTCGTCCTGCGATTCTTGCTGTGCATTGTTCATGCCGCTATTGAGATCCCCGACGACGATGCCTGGCAGGCTCTAACCAACGAAAAGATCGCCTCCGCCGCACTGCAATACCTGAGGGATCATCACGATTGCTTCGAAATGTACGGCGAACACCCATTCCTGCAGTTCCCACAGTTGAAGGAACTGGCGAAACACGCAAAGCCAAAGACGGGAGCTGAACAAAAAGAATACCGCGGCTATGAAAAATCGCCTGGGGTGCTAATGGTGAATGTGGCGACGGGTGCAAGTAAGCCAGTTGTTGCATCGTGGAGCCAATTCCGCGAACTTTCTCAAGCGGAGCGGATTGTGCTCTTACTCCGTTCGGTCTGCTATGCTTGTGGTGGAAAGAAGTATGACAAAGAACTTGTGTTGTCAAAAGGGTGTGATAAACATAGTGGTGAATTTGGAACATTGTTAGGAGGTAAGGGGTATTTGCATTCCTATCTGGTTGGCGATACCCTGCTTGATACTTTGCATCTGAACCTTTTGACACAGAAAGATGTGGAGGCCCTCAATGCCTTTCCCAATGGCATGGGAAGGCCCTTCTGGGAGGTCATGCCCCAAGGGGAACAGGATGCCACGTCCGATAACTACCGGGCTACTTACCAAGGAGAGCTTTTCCCCATTGATAAGTTTTTGCTCTTCACGGAGAATGGTATGGTCATGACGGATGGCATTGCATATCCTTCTACAAAGGAGGGGCTAGTGGATCCTGCATTGACTGTCTTTGCAAGTGGAAAGGATCTGAAGACGTTGTGGACGCGAACGAATGTGCGACCTTGGAAGGATTTAACTGCAATCCTTGCGTTCTTGGAGAGCCAGGATCGGAAGAGCCCGTATTTCGTATCCATGGGAATGAGTAAGATGATTAACTTTCAGGCAACGCAGACAACGGTTTGGACGGGTGGTGTGGAGGTGACCTCCAATG
>CAZMWS010000023.1:0-14650 GCA_964570085.1 uncultured Lentisphaeraceae bacterium
TTCGGTCGCTGCGCGGCTCTTCCGCCGCATCCGCGGCGGTACTTGTACCGCGGCAAGAGCCGCGGAAAAGCGTCTGCGGCACCTTGTAAACTAGCCAGACGGGGCTCTCAAAAGTCGCCGCTCGCCAGTCATGATGAAAAAACAGCGATTTTAGGGCAAATTAACCCTCGAAATCCCCGGCTAATCTGTCAAAAACTGCACTACAAAGCCAACGAAGCGGGGTTTTCGGTAGTTCAGTTCGGGCGGCGTTTTTTTAGCCGACTTTTGAGAGTGGCGTCTAGCCCCTAGCCACTAATTTCTAAGTACTTACGGCGCAAAAGCGCCGTACCGGCAGTAGGCGGAACAAATTAGGCGGGGGGTCCGGGGGGCGCAGCCCCTCCGTCCTTTGGAGATCTTCCTGCAAAAACCGCGCTAGGAAGGCACGCGCCGGTGCTAGGAACGCGCCGCGGTGCGGCCTTATTGACTAGCCACTAACCACTAATTGCCAAGTACTTATTTACTCAAGCGCTATTACTTCAGCAGATATCCGTTTCCGATGGTGGGGAGTCCGGTGGCGGTAGCGAAGTTGTTACGGGCGGGGTCCCAGGCGCGTGTGCCCTCGGGGAGCTGTGTGGTCGCGGAGAGGGTCTCGCCGGAGGTCTTGTCCAGGGCGGCAGTGAGTCCGGCGAATCGCCAGGAGTTAGTGGAATTTCCGTCGGCCAGCGTGGAGGCATCGCCCTCCGGCATCTTTCCGGAGAGAGTCAGGGTCGTGGGGGAGTCGGCGTAGATCCAGAGTGCCTCGCCGCCCTGCCAGGCCTCCAGGGAATTCAACTGGGAATACTGTTTTCCGGGATGGAAGGGCTTTTTGGGGGCATCCAGGAGGGGGGTATCGCCCAGGGTGGCGCTTTCCAAGACAGCCAGGGGATTTGCGACCAGATTCCATCCCTGGGAGAGAACGAGCTCGACCGTGGTCTTTCGGAAGACCGTGCTGGGGGTGGCATCCAGTCGGTAGTCGCCCACGGGGACCGTGCAGGTCAGGACCGTGGATGCGGGAGTCGTGGCGTCCCAAGTGAAGAGGACCTCCTCGTTTTTGGGATTCACGAAGCGAAGGAGGACACCCGTGGGGAGCTCGCCCTGCACCAGGCGGAAAGAGAGCTCCTGTGTGGCGGAATCGCCCTTCTGGGAGTAGACGCACACATTCCAGGAGCGCGTGGAGAGCGCGGCGCCCGTCTGGGAGAGCACCAGCGTGGAATAATCCTGGGTCCCCTCCTGAATGGCAAGACGGTCGTCTTTGCCGGGAGATGACGGAGGCAGAATCCATTCCTTGGAGACATTCTTCTTCTCGGCCAAGCCGAAGTAGATATTCTGGACGCCGGTTGAGTCTTTCGTGGATGAGTATTTCGTGGAGAGGCACCAGAGACCCGTGACATTCGGCACATTGGGGGCCTCCTGGGCGGACAGCGACAGCGCCAGGAGACCAAAGAGCAATGTGGTGAAAATTCTTGAAAATGAGAAGTTTTTCATCTTTCGCGAGAGACCCGCGGCAATCCGTGAGTGCGGGATGGCTTGCCGTGGGAAGAGTTTTTTGATGGATGGCGTGGCGCCTCTGACTCTGAGAGAGCCCCAGTGGTTCCGAGAGAAAGGGGGGGCGTGTGCCTTGTTTGAAAAAGCAAGCGTTATGCCACGCAACAATGGCTTTTGCCCCCTCCGGAGGTCACAACGCCCATAATATGAAAGGGGCGGATCGTTCTTGCCGTCCCACCGGGCGAAAAAGCACCCCTTTTTCCATGCCATCGACCCTCTTCCGAAAGTATCCCATTCCCCCGAATTCGCCGGGAGAATGCCGGGATTTTCCCGGAAAAGCGGCGAATCCCCCACTGCCGCCGCCTTCGCCGCCGCCTTCGCCCCGCCGCTACCTGGCGCCACCGCCATCTCCCTGCCCTGCCCCTTTCCATCCCCCTACCCCCCCCCCCCTTTTATGTCCTGAGGCTGTCGCAGAAATGCAATTCTGTCATAATGGAATAAATTACGGGGATATGCCGGAGAATGAGCGTCAACAACCTAGTGAGAGCGTATCCTGTCCTCTTCAGGCGCGTGTGCTGCTATTGGAGACAGACGAGGGTCGTGGCGAGATCCTGCGGGGCTTGTTGCGGAGTCTTTCCTGTAGAGTAAGGACCTACGACCTTTCGCGGGAGACGCCGGAGAATTTGGGGGAGCGTCCCTGGGACTTGATATTATGTGACTTATCGTTGTTTTCGCGGCTGCGGGGGTTGCCGGCGATTCCGGGGAATCCGCCGTTGATTTTGCTGGCGCCGTATGATGGCATGGTGCACGCTCGGGAATTGGTAACTATGGGCGAGGCCACCGACTGGCTGCCCTCCCCCATTCGCGAGGGTCGGGTGCTCTCCTTGTTGCGTAGCGTCCTTTCCCGCAAGAAGCGTGGGGAGCAATCCGAGGAGGGCCTTCCCACGGGTGGTCCCGGGGACCAGGAGGCGGCTGTTTCCGGCAGCGAGGAGGCCGCGGGGGCGCTTCCCGTGCGGCACTTCGGTTTGATGGTGGGTGAGAGTCCGCGGATGCAGGAGCTCTACCGCCAGATTGAGAAGGTCTCCCGGGCAGAGATGACCGTTTTGATTCTAGGGGAGAGTGGCACAGGCAAGGAGCTGGTGGCGAAGGCCATCCACAACTCCGGGGATCGGGCGAACAAGCCCTTCGTTCCCGTCAACTGCTCCTCCCTTCCCGAGAACCTCCTCGAGAGCGAGCTTTTTGGCTATGTAAAAGGCGCATTCACTGGGGCCGTCCACAACAAGGACGGCCTTTTTGTTGCCGCGGAGGGCGGCACCCTCTTCCTGGACGAAGTGGGTTCCATTCCGCCCTCCACGCAGATGGCGCTGCTGCGCGCCTTGCAGGAGCGCGAGATCCGTCCCGTGGGCTCCGTGACGCCGCGTCCCGTGAATGTGCGGGTGGTGGCGGCCACCAACGAGGATGTGGATTTGCTGCGGGAGCAGGGGCGGTTGCGGCAGGACCTCTTCTACCGCCTCAGCGCCTTCACCCTGCGGTTGCCCGCGTTGCGGGAGCGCCAGGGCGATCTGCCGTTGCTCATACAGTCCTTCCTGGCCGAGAATCCCGGCGCAGACGGCCGCATACGGGTGCTTTCTCCCGCGGCGCGGGAGGCTTTGGAGCGCCATAGTTGGCCGGGCAACATCCGTGAGTTGCTGCATGTCCTGCAGCGTGGCGTCACCCTCTCGGAGGGCGATGCCATCCGCCTGAAGGACCTGCCGCAGGAATTCTCCGCCGTGCGGGAGGACGGAGTCTCCCCTGGTTCCCCGGCGCTTCCCGGGATGGATGCGTCTCATCCCCAGACCCTGAAGGCGTATTTGCGCTCCTGCGAGCGGCAGTATCTGCGTGGCATCCTGGAGGAGTATCACGGCAACAAGGAGGAGGCCGCCAAGATCTTGGGGATCAGCGTTGCGACCCTCTACCGGAAGCTCTCCGACGGCGCATAGACACACCCCTTACCCACCACTCTCTCTGCCATGAAAAAGTCCCCCCGACCCATTCCGTGCATGCTGGCGCTGCTGGCGCTTTTCGCCGTCGCGCTGCTCTCCTCCTGCCAGACCTACACACCCGCCTTCGTCCTCTCCCTCCACGAATTCGCGGATCCCGGCGTGAGCACCCGCTTGAGCAAGCAGGTTCGCAACACCAGCCGCGAGTGGCAATACACCATCAAGAACTTCCCCTTCCTGGACGCGCGGAACTTCCTGGACGGCGAGGTCTATGGTCCTGACGAAGAGGGCTTCTACGGCCTGAAGATCGTGGTCTCCCGCTGGAGCCTGGGCAATATGCACCACACCGCCGGCTCCAACCTGGGACTGGTCTTCGCCGTGGTGGTGGACGGCACCTACATCGGCACCTCGCACTTCACTGCCGAGATGCGCGACCAGGACATCCTGGTCATCGAGCCCCTCTGGAACCTCTACGACGCCACCAAAATCGCGGAGAACATCGCCGCCAACCAGAAGCACCTGGACTCCTGGAGCAGGAGCCGCTTCGACCAGTATCGCAACTAGAAGAAGCGGCGGCGACACGACACCCCTTTCGGCTTTCCACTCAACTCATCCCAATCATCCCCAACCCCTTAATACAGGAATAGGAAAAACTCCATGGCAACCCCCGTCTCCTATCGCGAAATCAAAACCCTAAAGGCACTCTTTGCCGACGCCGCCGAAAATGGCATCAAGTCCATCAATGAGCTGACCGCCACCTTGAACAACGCGTCCTCCAAGGCTTCCACCTGGCCCGAATTCACGCGGGACGAATGGAAGAAGAGCATGGAGGAGGTCTTCCATGCAGTCACGGACAAGCAGGAGCTCTCCGCCGAGCAGCAGAACCTCCTGCGCGCCATGCTGAATGTGGGCCTGGATACCCCCATCCTCCGCAAGCTCTACCGCCACCTCTTCCAGCAAATCCGCCCCGCCTGCAAGAACCCCCAGGGAATCCTGGAGCTGCTGGGGCTTTTGGACGACGAGAGCGACCTGGATGCCGCCGCCCGTCGCCTGAAGGTCTTTGAGGCCATCGTGCCCGGCGCCCGCTTCTGGGATGCCGCCTACGGCCTCGGAAAGGTCGTCTCCCTGGACGAAGAGGCCTGCGAGGTCTCTGCCGAGCAGGAGCGAGAGCGCCAGATCCCGCTGGCGCTCTTCCTGGAGAAGGCCGTCCTCCCCATCAAGGACGGCACCCTCGACAAGCTCTTCGACAAGAAGACCGACGCCCTCGATTTCACCAAGGCGATTGAGCTGCGCGACAGCGCCCTGGAGAGCGTGGTCACCCGCCTGGAGCCCACTCCCAAACTCTTCGAGCGCATGATCGACGGCCTCTACACCGAGGACGACCTTCGCGCCATCTGCAATGCCAGCAAGGAGCGCCAGAACACCGCCAAGGCGGCCTCAAACACTACGGCGCGCTGGGACTACAGCCGTACCCTCATGGAATTGGAAGTCCGCCTGGACGAAGCCATCCAGAAGAAGGACTCCCTGAACTGCAGCGACCTGAACCGCGAGAACCTGGAGAATCTGCTGACCCGTGAGGCGCCGCGTCCCCAGATGGCGGCCCGCTGGGCCAATGTGGCCGGCCTCTTGCACCGTGCGGAGGCGACCCGTCCCCTGATTGAGGAGATTGCGCAGAAGCTCAAGGACAAGGTTCAGTTGTGGAAGGACATGAAGCTCTTCGTGGAGATCACGGACAAGCTCCCCGGCAAGCAGGTCGCCGCCTGGATGGACCTGACCCGCCAGATCGCCGGCCGCGACTTCCTGATTGACGCCACCCTCCAGATGCCCTTCCGCCTGTGGGCGCACACCGAGAAGCTCCTCTCCTCCGCCGAGGACAAAAAGGCCTTCGAGGACCGCATCCTCCAGGACTTCAAGGAGAACAAGCCCACCCCCGACCACTACGCCTGGCTGTGGAAGTCCGGCTCCAAGGAAGACCGCAAGAAGTATCTCTCCGACAGCTACCTCCTCTTCAAGACCCTCCATAAGGACCTGAAGGGCAACTACCTGAAGAGCCAGCGGAATCTCCATAAGCTCCTTCTGGACGACAGCGCCTTCCAGTGCGCCGTCATGCGCGACGGCGACGACGACGCCATCCGGAACCTGGTGCGCTGCGTCAAGCGTGTCCCGCTGCTGGACTCCAGCGAGAAGCAGTCGCTGCTGGTGAAGATCGTGCGTCTCTTCCCCAAGGCGCGTCCCATGGTGGAGGAGAATGGCGCCGCGCAGGTGGTGGAGGAGAAGCAGTCCCTGGAGCGCATCACCTCCAACCACAGCTACAACCAGCTGAAGGAGGAGCTCAATACCCTCCTCACCGTCACCATCCCCGCCAATTCCAAGGCCATCGAGGAAGCCCGCGCCAACGGCGACCTCTCCGAGAACTCCGAATACAAGTATGCCAAGGAGCAGCAGCGCAGCCTGAACCACCGCCGGAACTTCCTGGAGCGGGAGCTGGCCACCTGCCGTCCCATGGACTTCGCCGACCAGGACGTGAACGAATACGTGATCGTGGGCGCGCGGGTATTGCTGCAGCAGGAGAAGAGTGGCGAGATGGACGTGACGCTCTTGGGTCTCCACGACACCGACAGCAAGAAGAACTGGTTCTCCTACGAGTCCCCGCTGGGACAGGTCCTGCTGGGCCACAAGCTGGGCGAAGAAGTGACCCTTCCTGCCGGCGAGAAGGCGGTCATCAAGGCCATTCACGCCCTGGACGACGAGACCCTCGCCTTCCTCCGCGCATAACCCCCACAGAAAACCGGCGAAGGCACTTCCTCTCCTCCGAACATGGAAAAGATCATTCCCTACGAACAGCTCTCCTCCTGGAGGGAGGAAGTCCGCCGCTCCGGGCGCCGTCTGGTAGTCACCAACGGCGTCTTCGACCTCATGCACCGCGGCCACGCGGAATACCTGTCACAGGCCGCGGCGCTGGGGGATCTCCTGCTGGTGCTGGTCAATGACGACGCCAGTGTCACGGCGCTGAAGGGCCCCACCCGGCCCCTGGTACCGCAGGCCGACCGCGCCGCCATGCTGGCCGCGCTGCAGTGCGTGGGCGCGGTTTCCATCTTCCCGGGTCCCCAGGCCACCGAGGCACTGCGCCGCTGTGCGCCGGATGTCTACGTAAAGGGCGGCGACTACACGCCGGAGACCCTGAACCGCGACGAATTCCAGGCATTGCAGGCCTGTGGGAGCCAGATCAAGATCCTCCCGCTGGTCCCCGGCTGCTCCACCAGCGCCATCGTGAAGAAGATCCGCGAGGAGGGCTCCGCCGCCGAGAACTCCGGTGCTGGCGCCTCCCTGGATGCGCGCCTGCAGCCCATCTTCCGCCGACGCTCCATCCGCGCCTTCCTGCCACGCAGCGTCGATCAGCACGACGTGGGGCTCCTGCTGGAGGCCGCCATGGCCGCGCCCTCCGCCCGCGCCACCTACCCCGCCGAATTCCTGGTCCTGCAGGATGCGGAATTGCGCCAGAGGGTCTCCGAATGCCTGCCAAACGGCAAATTCCTGTCCCAGGCGCCGTTAGGAATAATTATTTGTGGTGACCAAGAGCGAAGTTGTCATAAGGAGATATCTTATTTGCTTCAGGATTGCTCGGCGTGCATGGAGAATTTGCTCTTGGCCGCCAGCATCATGGGTCTCGGTGCCTGCTGGCTGGGAGTCCATCCCAACCAGGACCGCATTGACGCCCTCCGGAAACTCTTTGACCTCCCCGAGAACATCCTCCCCGTGGCCGCTGTGGCACTGGGATGGCCCTCGGAAACCAAGCCCCCCCGCACCCAGTATAACCCGGCCCAGGTGCACCTGAACCGCTGGTAGAAGAGCGCACAGCAATCGGCACAAGACGGGTGAGACGCTCCGCCCCTTTCCCTGGAAAAAGGGAAGGACAGAGACCCTATTTTTATGTCGTAACATGTTGCATTTCACGCACTTCCGACTGCTAGCCCCCCCCCCTACCGCGCCTATGAAGATCTCCCAGACCTTGAGAGTGAAGGACGCCCTGAGGAAGAGCCGGCATGACGTGCACATCTTCATTTCGCTGTTGCTCATCGTTACGGCGATTCTGATGCCGTCGTTCCTGATGAGGAAGCCCGTTCCCTGGAAGGCGGCCGAGCCCACCTCCTTCGTGGAGTCCATGAAGACCTCCTTTGCGGGGATCCCGGGAAAGCCCTACACGCCCACCATCAATGCGTCGCTGACCATTGACTACTTCGTGCTGGGCTACAGGAAGCCGGTCTTCTACCGCTACCACAGCCTAATCGGGCACCTGTGCAAGATCACCCTTCTTTGGCTGCTGCTGCGGACCTTGCGGGTGCCGGCGAACCTCTGCCTCTTGATCGCCTTGCTCTCCGCCATCTGGCCCAGCCGCATCGAATCGGTGATCCAACCGCAGATGCGGGGGATCATCGCCGAATCGCTGTTTCTCTACGCTGCGCTCCTGTGCGCCACGCGCATTGACTCCCAGCGCTGGTTCTGGTGGATGGTCGGTTGTTCTTTGTGTTGCATCATTGCCGTAGGCGCCTCCATGATTTGGAGCACCTCGCTGATCCTGGGCATTCCGCTGGCGGCGCTCTGGTGTTCCAAGCGCAAGACCGGCTTCCCCTGGAAGCGGCTGGTCCTGCCCATGGCGGTGCTCCTCCTCACCATCGCATTCTCCTTCCACCAGTCGCAATACATCTCCTACGCCGAGGAAAATGGCATCACCGTCATGGAAGCCGTCTTCCAGCAGTAGCACACGAGACCTCCCTTTTCCGAAATGGCCTCCCCCAGGCGGGGAGGCCCCTTTGTTAATAGCCCCCCAAAAATACGCCCGTTCCGATCTGGAGCGGGTCCCACAAGCATGAAGAAACTCCTGTCTCTCCTCGCAATTTCCGTCCTGGCGCTGCCCCTGCTGGCGGACCGCATCGTCCTCAATGACGGCTCCGTCCTCAACGGCACCCTGAAGACCATCTCCGGCGGCACCGCCACCGTGGATACCGATTTCGCGGGCACCCTGAAGATCCCCGCCGACCGCATTGTGAAGCTGAACACCCAGGGCACCGTCCACATGGTCACCAAGGATGGCCAGCGCGTGGATGGCCGCATCACCACCCGGGAGGCCACCCCCGTCACCGCCGAGAATGCCCCTGCCCCCGCTCCTGCCGAGGCGCCGGTGGCGGAAGCTGCACCGGCGAAGGGTCCTTTGTCCCTGACTTTGGGCAGTGTGGAGCATTTGTGGCTGGACGGCATGGCGGATCCCACCTTGCCCCCCAAGCGTGCCTGGGAAGGCGAGTTCTCGGTTGACATCGCCGGCAAGACGGGCAACACCGAGAAGTTCAATGGTGGCGTTGGCACGGTAGCCACCCTCTCTGGTCCCATTGACAAGTGGAAGCTCTACGCCAACGCCCAGTATGGCCGTGAGAACCACAACACCAACACCAAGAAATACCTGGCGGGCACCGACTACGAGCGCAAGATCTGCGAGAGCCCCTACACCTGGTATGCCAACGGCGAAATTGAGCAGCAGACCACCAGCGGCTTGCGCCTCCGCGAAGAGGTGGGCGCCGGTTTCGGTTACTACATCTTCGAGAACCCCGTCAGCAGCCTGCGCGTCCGCGCCGGTCTCTCCGCCAAGAGCCGCAAATACACCGATGGCAGCCACTCCGATGCCATGGGTGGACAGTTCTCCGCGCACTACGAGCGCAACATCCAGGAGTGGGGCAAGCTGGTCACCGACCTGACCTACCAGCCCTCCCTCGATGACATCCACGACTACCGCATCCTCCACGAGTCCTCCCTGGACATCCCCGTGCTCTTCCAGTATCCCATGAGCCTCCGCGTGGGTATCTCCAACGAGTACAACAGCCAGGTCGTGGACGACGCGCGCCGCCTGGAGACCAGCTACTTCGCAAAGATGGTCTTCAAGTGGAAGTAACTCCCACGCGCTCCCGCGCATAACACCCCAAGACGCCCCCGCGCCTCCCCCGCAGCGAGACCTCCCCTCTCGCCCTACGCCACGGCAGACGCGGGGGTTCTTTGTATCCCGCCACACTTCCTCTCCAAGCCCCTCTCTTCCCTTCCATGGAACTCCTCGCACCCGTCAACGCCAATACCCTGGATGCCGCCCTGGACGCCGGCGCCGACGCCGTCTATTTCGGACTGCGGCGGCTCAATGCGCGCCGCGGCGCCATGAATTTCTCTCCGGAGGAGCTCTCGGCGGTGGTAGAGAAGATCCACGGCAGAGGCGCCAAGGCGCATTTGACGCTGAATATCGATCTGACCCAGCGGGAATTGGGACTGGCATTGCGGACTCTGGAGCTGGCGCGGCAATGCAAGGTGGATGCCGTGATCCTGCGGGATCCCGCGCTGCTGCCGCTGTCGGCGGACTTTCCAGAGCTGCAGTTCCATGTCAGCACCCAGGCGGGCGTCTCCAGCAGTGCGGGTGTCCGCATGGCGAAGGAGCTGGGTTGTCACCGTGTGGTGCTGGCGCGGGAGCTCTCCCGCGAGGAGATCGCCGCCTGTGCCGCGATTCCGGAGATCGAGCTGGAGGTCTTTGTGCAAGGCGCGCTCTGCTTCTGCGCCTCCGGGCGCTGCCTCTTGTCCAGCTGGGTGGGCGGACGAAGCGGCAACCGCGGTGCCTGCGCCTCGCCCTGCCGCGTGGGATGGCGACGGGATCTCCCCGATGCCCCCGAACGGCACCCGCTCTCCACCAAAGACCTCTGCCTCCTGGAAAAAATCCCCGAACTCCAGCAAATGGGCGTGGATTCCCTGAAGATCGAGGGCCGTCTCAAGGGCGCGCCGTGGGTCTCCCAGGCCGTCACACTCTACCGACAAGCCCTGGATGCCAAACGCCCGCTGGCGGAGCTCCGCCAGGAGGCGGACGCCCTGGGCGGATACACCGGAAGAACCCTGACACAGGGATACTACGAGGGCCATCGCGAAAATCTGACCGACCAGATCCAGGGACGCACCAAGGGCACCGCCACGGCGACCAGTCCCTCGTGCGCGACGGCTTCTGGCACGGTCAGCGGCTGTTCCTCCTCCGAGGAGCCGGAGGGGCTATCCGTGTCGATCACGCGTGACGAGCAGGGCGGCGTCCTCTTCTGTTGCCGATTTAACGGCGTGCAGGAGCTCTTCCGGATTCCGCCGCAGCGGATCCCCAATCCCCGCCGCGCCCTGGCGCTCTCCCAGATGGTCCAGGATGCCGCAGACGCCCTCCCCGAATCCGGCGCGCAGATCAATCTCCCCGAGGAATTGAAGGAGCTCCTGCTGCCCCGGCGCTTCCAGGATACCATCCTCCAGAATCTCCAGGACTTCCTCCGGAAGGCCTCCCGGGAGGACGACGGCGTAGTCCGCATTCCCCTCCCGAAGAATCTGCAGTCGCTGCTGAATCAGAGCGCGCCGAAGGACTCGCCGAACCGTCTTCCCCTGGGCGCCCCCGCCGACTTCCTGCGACTGACACCCGAGCAACTCCCCGCACTCCCCCGGCACCAGGCCAATCCCCTCCCACGACTCCTCATCGCAGTCACCTCACACCATACCCCGAAAATGCTGGAGAAGGCCCTCGGGGGACTTTCCAAGAAGCAATCGGAGGAGGCCGTCCTGGCGCTCCCCGCCGTCTGCTACGAAGAGGACCTGGCGGGGCTCTCCGCGCTGCTGAATTGGGCGAAGGGCCGGGGGCTCCTGGCGGAGGCGAATTCCTGGGATACCCTCTGGCTCTGCCGACAGGCCGGAATCCCCTTCGCCACCGGACAGGGCATGGCGGTCCTCAATAGCCTGGCGGCGCAGACCCTCTCGCGCCTGGGCGCGCAGTGGTGCGCACTCTCCTGGGAGATGGACCGCCGGCAGATCCGGGAGCTCACCACCGCCTGCGCAGTACCACTGTCGCTCACGCTCTTCAGCTACCCGGCACTCATGACCACCCGCGCTGTCCTCCCGCCGGAATTCCCCGAAGGCGAGACCCTCCTGGATGCCCGAAAGTGCCGACTCGTCCCCCACAGGCAGGGACAGCTCACCCTCTTGAGGGCACGCACTCCCATGGACTGGCGCGCCCTCCGGGATCCCGTCATCCGTGCCGCACACCTGGAACTGGATCTGACCGGACTGCCCACAAATACCGCCACACCACCCGCCCCCGAAAAAACGCCATTCCTCTTTAATTTTGATAGGACATTGAGATAATACAAAAAAAAGGAGGAAGGAGGAAGGAGGAAGTTAGGCCAGGGTTTCGCAGGCGAAACCCATCGCCGGGAAGACCCGGCGATTGCACCAAGCGCGCCCAATTGGCGCGCAAATACCGCCGATTTAGGCGGAAGAAATTGGGAAGGCAGGGATATCCAAAGGACTGGGGCTGCCGCCCCCGCACCCCCGCATAATTCCTGGCTCTAATACCCCCCCTTGTAGCTATCCCGGCCGCCCCCGCACCCCCGCAGGGATATCCAAAGGACTGGGGCTGCCGCCCCCGCACCCCCGCATAGTTACACAGGGTGAGGGAGCTGCACACGATCAGCATACGGGTTGCCCCGGCCGCCCCGCTCCCCCCGCATCGTTACACAGGGGGAAAAAAACGCCACCCCTGTATTTCCCGCGATTCTTGTGGGTAAAAAAGCCCCGTGAAGGAGGGCGTATTGCGGCTACATTAACTCTTCACATCGCCGCCACGGAAGCGCGGAAGTGCGGGAAGAGTCCCGTGTGTCTTCTACATCTCTCTGCGGTACAAGACATTGAACAAATGACAAATTCTCTTCGCAAATATCTCTCTTTCTTGTTGCTGGCCGGCATTCTGCTGGCGCCTGCGGCATTGCCGGCTTCCTGGTGGTGGCCCTTCGGGAAAAAGAAGTACAAGCCGATTCCGCCAGAAGAGCCCCTCCACGGAAAGTACATCCCCACCGACGGCGACAGCTCCAAGAAGATCTATCCCAAGAAGAAAGAGGACGACAAGGATGCGGTCTCGGTGAAGAAAGTCCTGGAATTGGCCAAGCGCGGAAATGCCAACGCGCAGTTGACGCTGGGGAAGATCTACTTCGATGGAAGTGCAGGCGAGAAGCAGGACTACAAGAAGGCCTTCAAGTGGTTCGCCGAAGCGGCCAAGAATGGCAATCCGGAGGCGATGTACAATGTGGCGATCTGCTACGACGGCGGTTTTGGCGTCGCGAAAGCGAATGGCGAGCGTGCGCTGGAGTGGTATCGGTATGCCGCGGATCACGGTGTCCCGGAAGCGCAGTTGAAGACCGCGGTCTTTGCGGAGGCGCAGGGAAAGCCGGAGGTGGCCTTCCGATACTACAAGATGCTGGCGGATTCCGGCGATCCCGCCTGCCAATTCCAGGTGGCCCTGCAGTATCTCAATGGCTATGGCGCCGACACCGATCCCAAAGCGGCGGTGGAGTATCTGATCAAGGCCTCCGAGGGCGGCCATGTGCGCGCGCAGGTGCGCCTGGCGGACTGCTATCAGCAGGGCGTGGGAACCGCGCGGGACTTCCGGGAGGTCTTCCATTGGCTGACCCTGGCGGCCCACGACGGCGATCCCGAGGCGCAGGCGAAGCTGGGCACCTGCTATCTGGAGGGCATCGGCACGCCTCCCAACGAGAACCTGGCCTTCCATTGGTTCACCATCAGCGCCGAGGCAAAATACCCCACCGCCGAATACCTCCTGGGGAACTGCCACAAGGACGGCATTGGCACCGCAAAGAATGCGCTGTCCGCCTTCGAACACTACCAGATCGCCGCCGATGCCGGCGATGCCCTGGCGCAGTATGAGCTCGCCATGGCGTTTCTCAATGGCGAGGGCGTCCGTGTGGATGCCGATCGTGCGCTGGAGTGGCTCCAGAAGGCCGCCGACAGCGGTCTGCCGCTGGCACAGGCGCGTCTGGGGATCCTCCTCTCCCACGGCACTCCCAACCACAAGGCGGATCCCACTGCCGCGCGGGAGTGGCTCCGCAAGGCGGAGACCTCCCAGGATTCCGCGGCGCTGTTGCAGGTAGCGGTATGCTACCTCACGGGCGATGGCGGCAATCCCCAGGACCGCGAGCACGGCCGCCGCATCCTGGAAGCCGAATGCCTCAAGGGCGACCAGGACGCCGCTCAGCTCTACAAGCTCTACTTCGGAAGGGAGTTCTAGTTTCCCCTCTTTCCACGGCCGCATTCCCATTCAGAATTTTCTTGACATGGACCAGAAGATCACCATCCGCACCCTCCGGGAGATGAAAGCGAAAGGCCAGAAGGCCATCATGCTCACCGCCTTCGATGCCGCCACCGCCCGCTGGGCCCAAGAGGCGGGCGTCCACATGCTCCTGGTGGGGGACTCCATGGGCAACACCGTGCTGGGATACCCCAACACCCTGCCCGTCACCCTGGAGGAATCCCTGGCACACACCGCCGCCGTCCGGCGCGGCTCCGACAAATGCCTGGTAGTGGGCGATATGCCCTTCATGAGCTACCAGCTGGAGATCCACGAGGCAGTCCGCAATGCCGGACGATACCTGAAGGAGTGCGGCGCGGACGCCGTGAAGCTGGAGGGCGGACGCGTCATGCTTCCCCTGATCCAGCGGCTGGTGGATGTGGGCATCCCCGTGGTGGGACACATCGGCCTTCTGCCGCAGTCCGTCCTGAAAGACGGCGGCTACCGCATCCATGGGCGCGCCGAAGCCGAGCGACAGGCCTTGCTGGAGGACGCCGCGGCATTGGACAAGGCGGGCGTCTTTGCGCTTGTGCTGGAGGGCGTCCCCCGGGAATTGGCGGCGGAGATCACCGCTCAGACCAACGCGGTGACCATCGGCATTGGCGCAGGCGCCGGCACGGATGGCCAGGTGCAGGTGCTGGCGGATCTTCTGGGCTATGCAGGCGATGGCTTTTTGCCGCGGCATGCCAAGCGCTACGCCAATGTCCACGATGTGGCGGTGGAGGCCATCCGGCAATATGTCTCCGAGGTCCAGGAGGGCGTCTTCCCCGACGACGCGCACTCCGTCTCCGCAAAGCTTCCCCCGAAGGCCGCGAAATAAAACGGGTCTCCCTCCCCCGCGTGCCTTCCCTTTCGTCTTTCCTTTCCCCCAAAAACTGTAGAATTTCGCCATGGAGATCTTTGATTCCCCTGCCCTGTTGCAGGAACAGTGCGCCGCCTGGAAGAAGGCGGGCCAGACCATCGCGCTCGTACCCACCATGGGCTA
>CAZMWS010000024.1:0-14632 GCA_964570085.1 uncultured Lentisphaeraceae bacterium
GGCACGCGCAGTTGGCTAAGCACGCGCCGCGGAGCGGCCAAGGGGCCGGTACCGTACCGCCGGTAGGCGGAAGAACCTAGGCGGGGGCCCGGGGGCGGCAGCCCTCCGTCCTTTGGAGATCTTCCTGCCAAAACCGCGCTTGGAAGGCACGCGCAGTTGGCTAAGCACGCGCCGCGGAGCGGCCAAGGGGCCGGTACCGTGCCGCCGGTAGGCGGAAGGACGCCGCAGGCACCTTGCAAACCTACTACCTTCTACCTACTCCCTACTCCCTGCTACTTGCGACCTAGCGGGCGTCTGCCTGCAATCACCGCCGTCACGGCGCAGGCACCCAAAATCACCAGGATCTGCAGGGGATTGGTTGCCAGGGATCGGAGATTCTGTGGGGAGAAGGCGGCCTTCAGAAGCGCGGCGGGAGCGGGGATCTTACGTGAGGACTTGAAATCGCGGGATTCTTTTTGAACGAGCTCCAGGATGACATCCCGGAGCTCGGTGTAATTGGCGGCCTCCAGGGGCGGTTCGTCCATGGATGGGATTTCCTGCGGGGGGGGAACCTCGGCGTCTATGTACGGCAGGTAGATCCGGCATTGCCGCATGCGGCCCTGTCCGTCAAATCGACGCCACTGCAGGAGCCGGGAGCCCTCGCGCTCCACCAGGAAGTCCTCCTGCCAGCCAGCGGCGCCGTCGCGTCCGGGAAAGCGCTGGTGGAAGAGCCAGCAGGGACGCCCCTCCTGGATGAGCTCCTCGCAGGAAATGCGCGCCTCGGGACGCACCTGCGGGATGCCGCCCAGGAAGCCCGCGTGGATCCCACGGATCCTCCCCCATGCAGAACGCACCAGGAGCAATCCGCCATTGGGATAATACCGGCGTTCCCAGGCAATCCAGGAGACACGGTGGTAGTGCAGACGCTCCCGCCCCGCAAAACGGACCTCCTCCATCAGGACGGCAGAGGCTGCGGCGTCCTCCTCTTCGGGATCGACGCCCTCCGGCACGCGGAGATGCCCCAAGAGCATCCGGTCCCCCAGAAAGTCCCGCGACCAACAGCGGTAATCGGCATTCTCCGACTGAAAGCGCGACAGCGCCAACTGCAGGCGCATCCGTGACAGCATCTCCTCCTGGCGCGACTGCGCACAGACCGACGCCCCCAGACACGCCAGCAAAATGCAAATAAGAATGGATGCCGGAATGCGCATCATATCTCTTCGGAATAGTCGTCTCCCCATTGCAAAGAAAGCGCAGTCGGGCATGCGCCGCAACTGCGCTTTCGTGCATGGATTCCGGGAAAGAAAAGAAGGAGGAAGAAGGGAGCTTTCGCGCCGCCCGCTAGCGACTAGGCAAAACTCTTAGTTTTTGCCTTTTGCACCGCCAGGCGCTTAGCAATCAGGAGAACCGGAATGTGAACTCCTAATTCCCAACTGCGGCGCGCTCTAGCGCCGCTTGGCGGTTTGCCGGGGCGCGAGCACCGGCAAGGCCCACTGCAGAGTGGCCGAACTTCCTCCTTCCTCCTTCCTCCTTTTGGGGAGCGAGCGGATTAGAGCCGCTCGCTCTTGTAGATGTCCAGGAAGTACTTATAGGAATCCACGCGGAGTTCGCCGCATGCCAGCTCATCGCAGGCGATGATGGCGTTGTTGTGGAGGTTCAGCGCGGAGATGGTCCACATCTGGTTCACGCCGCCCTCGACGCATTCCTTCAGGGCGCGCGCCTTGTTGTGGCCGTTGATCAGCAGAAGGACCTCGCGGGAGTCGGTGACAGTGCCCACGCCCACGGAGAGGGCGCGGGAGGGCACCTTCTCGGGATCGTTGTCGAAGAAGCGGGAGTTGGCGATCTTGGTGTCCTCGGTGAGGTCACGGATGCCGGTGCGGGAGTTCAGGGAGGTGAAGGGCTCGTTGAAGGCGATATGTCCGTCCACGCCGCTGCCGCCCAGGAAGAGATCGATGCCGCCCAGAGAGGCGATCTTCGCCTCGTAGCGGGCGCACTCGGCCTCCAGATCATCCGCCATGCCATTCAGGATGTTCACGTTCTCGGCAGGGATGTCGATGTGGTCGAATAGATTGTCGTGCATGAAGAACCAGTAGCTCTCGTGGTGCTCACGGGGCAGGCCGACATACTCGTCCATGTTGAAAGTCACCACATTCTTGAAAGTGACCTTCCCAGCCTTGTTCGCCGCAACCAGACGCTTGTACACGCCCAGGGGAGAAGAACCGGTGGGCAGACCCAAAACGAAGGGCTTGTCACCCTTGTGATTGTTGATGGCGGAGATGATGTGGTTGGCAGCCCACTCACACATCTTGTCATAGTTCTGCTGGATGATGACTTTCATGATGCTACTCGAATCCTACGCAAACAACTCTGGAACACACAAACTCCCTCCGCGACAATGCAAGTGCGCAGAAGGAATGGGAAACAAATCCCCTCTTCGGGAAATGCCCATAATCTAACCGCATGATTCAGCGCCGAGGCGTCGCCAATGTGCAATGTGCAATGCCTGGTACCGCCGGTAGGCGGAAGAGCGTAGGCGGGGGTTCGGGGGCGGCAGCCCTCCGTCCTTTGGAGATCTTCCTGCGAAAACTGCGCTTGGAAGGCACGCGCCGTTGGCTAAACACGCGCCGCGGAGCAAGGCCAAGGGGCCGGTACCGTACCGCCGGTAGGCGGAAGAGCGCCGCAGGCACCTTATTCACCTACTCCCTACCACCTTCTACCTTCTCCCTTTTTTTTGTAGGCAATGGTGCAATTTTCCGCATTTCTTGTTATAATGAAATGTACGAAACAATGCCTTTCCCGAGGCAGGGCATCCAAAGGACGGGCGGCTGCCGCCCCCGTACCCCTGCCTGTGGGCGCTGGCGGGCCGTAAGTACTTAGCCATTAGTGGCTAGTGGCTAGCTTTTGGGACGCCCCGCGGGAATTCCACCGAATTTCGGCGGTACGGTACCGCGGCCAAATAAGCCGCGGAAGAGCCGCGCAGCGACCAAACGAACCTTCTCTCTACTACCTTCTCCCTCCCTGCGGGCGCACTTCGGCGCCCGCTTGTCGCACGCGACGGGTCTTCCCGGCGCGGGGTTTCGCCTGCGAAACCCTGGCCTAATTTCCTCCTTCCTCCTTCCTTCTTCCTCCTTCCTCCTTCTTCCTTCCTCCTTCCTCTTTTTTTTCAGCGGAAAACGCCCCGCGTTTCCTGCTTTTTCCCCCCAAAAAAAATTGTTTCCGCTTGCGAAAAATCAAAAGCGGAGTAAACTAATAGCACGGCTCGAAAAATACATCACAGGACGAGCCCCTCTCCAAAACACGCAATGAAGCACTTCCAGGCACAATATCACCCCGCCGCCGAGACACACACTCTGGCGACCCTGATCGCGTGCCCGGATTACACGGATCTTGCGCGCGCGAACGATAGTGAGCGCGCGCAAGATACGCTGCGCTCCGCTGCGCTCCGCTGCGCTCCGCTGCGCTCCGCTGCGCTCCGCTGCGCTCCGCTTAATAGCGTAGCAGCTTCCACCCCCATCCTAGACACTCCTTACTCCGTACCCCCGGCACACCCCGGGAGCACGGAGTTTTTTTGTGCCTGGGATGCCATTCCGTCGAGCCCGTACGCCTGATTCCTGTGTCGGCGCACGGGCTCTTTTTGTTTCCTAAACCAGAGTCCTAAAAACAAATGAAAATCAAGTCTCTTCTTCTTTGCTTCTGTGCCGTGATTCTCGCATTCGTGACTGGCTGCGCTTCTAAGGGTAAGACGAACAAGGAGGTTGCCAGTGAATTTGATGAGTTCAAGAAATCTCTGCCTCCCGCGGAGTGGGTTGAGGTCGGCATGCCTGCCCTTGATAGTGTTGGCGCGCTGTCCGCACAGCTCTATAACGATACTTATGTGACGATGATGGAGTACATCAATGCTGCTGATAATCATCGTTATTACGTCATGTTGCTGAACGATGTTGAGGCTGTCAAGAAGGAGGCCGAAAAGAAAAACGAGAAATTGGACGATGAGGCTGCTGTGCAGAAAGTTCTTAATGATTGCGCAGAGCAAGATAAGACGCGTGCTGAACAGGACAAACTGATGCCCCGCGTGATTGAGGGTTATAACGCGGTGCAGGCCCTTCAGCCCGCCAACAAGATCGCTACTTTGATCCCCCTTATCGCCCGCATTGCTGAGACCGCTGCTACTGCCAAAAATCTGCCCAACGAGGTCAAGGCCGCTGCCGGTAATCCCATGCAGGCTGCCAAAATGGTTAAGAGCGCTCAAAATGTGATTTCCCAGCTTGTCAAAACAGCGAAGATGGCTAATTGGACCAAAGATCAGTATGATCGTAACCAAGAGTTCAAAAAGTATATGCAGTCTGAGAAAAAGTAGAGGCGGTCTATAGTCGCTTCGTTGTGCCCGTCATGTCGGCGACGACATGACGGGTAGAACCGTTCACTATAAAGAATATTTACGTTTTATGAAAAAGATTTTTTTGCTGCTTGCAGTTACTGCATTTCTTTCGTTGCTTTTGGTTAGTTGTGCCACAACGGGACCTGTTCGCCCCAAGGATGGTCGGTATGTCACTTGGATTGATTTTGCCCAGGGGGAGATCAAGCTTCCGGCGAATTGTAGTAAGGAAAACTTTCGTAAGTTGCTTTTGGGAGTGTCCGTTCAGGATGTCAAATTTGTGAACGGGAAGCAGTATGCTTCTTCGGATCCCGCACAGGGACTCAGTGCCCGTCTTCAGACAGAGATGGCGAAGCTGAAGCGCTTCTCCGTTTTCTCCGCCCATAACCGCGGTGGTGTCATGCTCTTTCAGTCTTTAGCGGATGTGGGTGAAGCGCAGCTCCCAGAGGAAGTCAATATGCGGGATCTGGATCTGGTGCTGACCATGAATCTGATGTTGACTATGGAGAAGCATGAGCGTTATTCAGATGATTTGTACGTCTATCGAGTGGATGTGGATGCCAGTTGTGAGGATTTGCACACTCATGAGGTGAAGTTTGCCGAAAAGGCGTCGGGAGAAGAAGAACGAACAAGGATTATTTCTTTAACGGGTAGGGCCTTGGGTGGCTATAGCCCAGATGAAGATAGTCAGGCATTTCAGCAGGCTGCCCTCAAGGCTATTGCAAAAATTGCTGAAAAGATTGCTAAAATGTATCCCGTTGGCGGCAAGATTACGGGAATGCTGGGTGAGCGTATGACCATGGATCGTGGTTTTGAGCAAGGTATTTGCGCTAATATGCCTATGGTCATCTATACCGTGGTGGGTGGCATCAATCTGCCTCTCGCAGTGGCAGAGGCCTCCCCCAATGATTACACTGCCAACCTGGTTGTGAAACGCTGGTACAATGAGGATCCCTACGCACGACGCGTCATCGAACAACTGAATGCGGATTTGGATTGGCTTCAGAATCATGAGTTGTATGCGGCTAATTTGGGAATGCCTGCTCCGCTGTTTCCCGATCTAGAAGATCTAGACCGTGGCTTGTAGGAGGGAGATCAAGCAATGAGTAGACGCCATTCCATGGGTAGAATACTGCTTCTGACGATTCTGGGTCTTTGTTTCGTGGCGGACCTTCCCGCCCGTGATGATGCGGCGTGGCTGGCGTTGGCGCGGGAGAATGCGGCCAATGGCTTCATGACGGATTCCGATGAATCGGAGGAGGATGGCGTCTACTGCCTCATGCTGACGGAGATCCCCGATCTCCCCAATAAGTCCGCGGAGGTCGTCCTCAATGAGACGATCCTCGAGGCAAAAAGGAATATGACTGCCTACGTGAAGGGCGAGACCATGTCCGCGTCGTCTGAGTTGTATGCGAAGTATGAGACAAAGACGGTGAATGGAGTGAAGCAAGAATCGAATGTCGAGACGATGGAAGAGCGGATGCAGAGCAAGGTCAATTCTCTTGTGAAGTGCATCAAGATTGTGGGACAGGTCTCGGCGAATGACAAGTCGTTTATCGTGTGTTTGACCTGCGAGCGTTTCGAGGACATGACGGCGAAGCTGGAGGCGGCCCAGGCTCAATATGGCGAAGAGGGCGTGGTCTCTTCTGTCGGCGAGGCCTCGAATCGTGAGCTGGCGGTCCAGAAGGCGATTCGTGGCGCAGTGGAACAGGTCCTGGGGACTGTCGTGATTGGCTACGACAAGGCGGGGAATACCGAGGATTTCGCGAGCAAGGTCTTTTCTGGGACGGATGGCGTCGTGGAACAGTACCGTGTCTTGGGGGAATCAGAGATCTCCGTGGGTACCCGTGTGGAGCTTGTGACGAAGGTCTCCAAGAAGAATCTCCTCGATAACTACACGAACTACATGAAGTTCCTGGGGGATCCCGCTTTCTATGTCCAGTGCGATTCCCCCGAGCTCTCCTCACACTTCTCCGATTTCTTCATGGATCTGGGAATCCGGATTGCGACGACCCCGGAAGAGGCAAAATACATCATCTATTGCACGGGAACCTTCCGCGGCGTGAAACACCCCATCCAACGGGATAAACAGGGCGTACAGCTCTCGCTGCGCTTCCAGGTCATGGAGGCAACCGGCGGAGAGGCACTGATCGATATGACCAACGACCCGAGAAAGTCGGCGTGCTTCGTTGGCAATAACCCCGAACGACAGATGGAGATCTGTGCAGATAAGGCATTCAAGCAAATGAAAAAGCCCCTGCATGAACGAATCCAGAAGATGGTCGGAAAACTGGTCGGACGAAAAATGGAAGAGGCCGCGGCGGGCGCCGCGGACGAAGACTAAAACGCTCTTCTCACACAAAACAACAAAACAACAAGAGGAAAACAACATGAAAAAGTGGTTCTCAGTGTTCCTGGTCGCCATAATGGCACTCGGATTGAATGCACAGGAGTTCGGTAGCGAGGCAGGCGCGGAAGAGACTTCCGACAGCGCAAATGAAGTTGTAGAGGCCGGTCCCGCAATTGGTGTTGATGGTGGAACAGAGATTGTGGAAATAGCTCAAGAGTCTGAGCCTGCTCCGGCATCTCCCAAGTTCAAAAGTGCAAGTAAGCTTCTTAAAGAGCTAGCAAAAAAGAAGGGGTGGAAGGAAAATTGGGATGAAGATAAGCAGCGTATCATTGTTTTTGTAGACGCAGACTTCACTACCAAGGATCCCAAAAATGACAAGGATCTGTTTGTAAAAAGAGAAATGGCTGCCAAGAAGGCTGCTTTAATGGGAAAAGCTGCAATTATTGAAACAATTAATACCGAGATGTCAGCATCTGATAAGCTTGATATGCCAGGAACAGATGTAAATAAGGAGCTTGGTGCAGAGGCGGAAAAGGTAAAGAATGCAATGGTTGAACAGCAAATGATGCTTGCATCTTTATTAGAAAAATACGATGAGGCCGAGGCAGAGGTTTTGCGTGGTACAACATTCGGGGATAGACTGAAAGAATTATTAGAAGCCACGATCAAGAAGTTGGATAAAGAATATGATTCTGACAAACGTGATGAGGTAGCTATGGCGCGTTTGGAAAAGGTTCAAGCGGCATATGAGGCTGTTAGCGAAGAATATGAAGCTCTTAAAGAAAAAGCAGAAAAGCTACAAGAATCTGTTCAGGAAAGACAGGAAAGCTCAGTGGAGACTCTCGCGCGTATGCCGTTGTATGGGGCAACTGTGATTATGCAGACGGAGTCTTGGGATCCTTCCACTGGAAAGTATCAGGTTGCTATGGCGTATACTTGGTCAAAAGCATTGGAGAGGGCGGTTCGTGCCATTGTGACGGGAGAGGATTACAAAACGAAGCCTGGAAAGAAATCTGTTAACGATTGGTTGGATGATCAAGATCTTGCAACAATGGTTGGGTCACGTCAGTATCTGGATAATAAAGGAAACCGCTGGTTTTTGGGTGTAACTGCCAGAAAATACGATGATAACATGAATTCAACTGCTCGTAGCAGAAACAAGCTTGCGGCGGAACAGTTTGCAAAACAGATGGCGGCTTTCTGTGTGTTTGGCGATGTAGAGTCCTACAAGATGGCTCAGCAGGCCAAAGAAACTAGAGGTGATGGAGAAGGAGATTATGCTGAGCAGCTTGATGCTGTAGCTGAGAGTGCAGCCCAAAAGTTGACGCAGGCATTTAGTAAGAAAACTATTCGCGGTTCGCAAAAACTCGCAACTCAAGAGACTCAGCACCCTGTTACTGGCGACGATATTCTTATCGTTGTTTACGGTGTAAATGCCTCTTCTGCAGCAAAGGCGTTGGAAATTGAGAAGATCAATTATGCAACGAAAGTAATGGACAACCAGTACCAGACTGTTGAACGTGGACGTAAAGCTGCGAATGAAGCGAAAGTGAAAGCCTCTGAAAACCGTGCTGAAGATTTCCAGAAAGGCTATAAGCAACAGTCTGATGCGATTCAAGGAGAACTTGATCAGCGTGCCGAAGAGAAGAAGCCTAAAGGGATTCGCGTAATTAATAAAGGACAGGCTCCTGTTAATAGAGTCAAACAGAATACCGGTGGAGCTTTTGGTGGCGATGTTGATGTAGATGATGACTTCTAATCAATTTTGGTAATGGTTATGTGCGTGACACATGGTTGAGACTGTGTGTCACGCATATGTTGTTTTAATTTTTATGTAGAGTCATGCATATTATGACAAAATTTCTTTTTTTTGTGTGTCTTGTTTTAAACTGTTTCTTGCTTTTAGGATGTGCAACTACTTCTGTTGAAAAAAAAGAACAAGTAGGTAACACGGTTGAATTAAGTTCTGATGTGATTACAGAACAAAAGCAAATTCAGACATTTAAGAGTTATGTTGAATGTAAAGCAGATGAAGTTATAGTTTATATATTCATTGACTCACAAAAGGAAAATATAAAGAATCGTGTGGTGTTGGAAGCGACAGCAATGCTGAGGACAAAGAACTACTTAAGAAAAGAATTTCCTTCGTTGCCTAAAAATTACTCAATTCCGTCTAGACGTCTTCAGAATTCATTTGATGAAGAGATCGGAATCTATACATATATCACATCTTTTCAGTTGAAGGATATAAAAGCACGACTTCGTAGTGAAGAATAGAAAGTGAGGAAGAGGGGGGCTAGTATTATGAAAAGAGGAGTGTTTCGTTCGTATTGCTGGGCATGCACAGCGTCTTTGCTGTGTTTATGTCTGTTTGTGTGTGGATGCAATCGTGGGGGGGAGCAGTCTGTAGATCGTAGCGAGGGCGTGTTTTCTCCCACGGAGGAGTTTCGTGAGAGTTACGAGCCCATCAAGCGTGCGTTGGAAGCGGGTGAGTCGTTCGACATTGAGAAGACTGTCCGGGTGATGTATGCCTTGGAGCAGTTGCAGGCAAAAGAGGTCTCGCTGCGGGATTTTCTCCGAGGTCTGTCGCGATTGAATCAGGAGGGTGTTGCCCCGGAGATTCTCAAGAGCGAGGAGAGGATGCTGTCCATCTTCCAGGACATGCGTCAGATTGAGGAGTCATTTGGGGAGGAACAGGATCTGGCGTTGTATCATTCCATTGTCAATGCCGCGAGGCGGACGGGGAACCAGATTGAAGATAGTGAGGTGTTGGGTGACTCTGCATCTGATGCACCGGATGAGGTGTCGCGGGTGAGCAAGGATGCGGTGTCCAATGCGCTGGAAGAGTTGGATGGATATCTGGACAAACGGAGCGAGATAAGAGAGGAGTATCGTTCCAGGATTCGCGAGGTAGAAAAACGGTATTTGGATTTTCTTTTGGACTACGCGACCATTCGGGAACGGTATTTGAAGGAGTGGGATTCTCTTTGCATTGAGAAGGATCGGATCTATATCGATGTCTACAATGGCCATTATTCCAATGCATTTAAGACCGCAAATGCGGTCTTGGCGCGATATCCAGAAAATCGTGAAACGCTGATTTTAAAGGCATTGTCTGCCACGATGCTGGGAATGAGTCACGCGTCCCGGGATGCCCTGCACTTGGCGCCGTTGTCGGTTGCGGAATTTGGCGATGGCGCGGAGGTCACTAAGGATAATAACGAGACCTCTGCGGAATACTTTAGACAGGCTTCGGAGACTCTAGATTTTTATCTAAAGCTCTATCCGGATTATTCTGCGCCTGCGTTGGCATTGAAGGGCATGATTGCCTTATGCCTAGGAGAGGAGCAAGAGGGAATTAGCTTTCTCAGCAAGGCATCCATAGAGTATCCCAGACAGTCTGAGAAGCTTTCCGAAATGTTCGAGCTCTATTCTTCGCGGTCCTATTTGAACAAGACCCATGAGGGGAAATACGTCCTGAGACTCTATCGCTCTACGATGGAGGGCTATGGGATGTTCAGCCCGAATTTTATCAAAGCGGGGTATTATTCGCAATGCAAGCGTGACGAGGACAGCCGTCGTGAGATCTTCAATCATTTCTTCCGGCGTGGCAACCAGGAGGTATATCACTGCCTGTTGTCCGATATGCAATTCTGTGAGCAGTTTATCGGTGGCAGTTTCAAGAAAATGTTCCCGGAGAGCTCCTTCTTTGATATCGAGACCTCGGGTACTTTGATTGGTAATAACAAGATCAAAGTGACCTTCAACAATCGCACGAATATCGCTTTGCAGAATGTCCGAGTTTTCCTGTGTCTGCATTTGGTGGATATGTATCCAAATGAATACGAGATCGTGAAGGTACCAACGAAGAATCTCGTCCCTGCCATGCAGAAGACGAGTCTCGAGACGGTGGAATTCAATTATGAAGGCAAGACCTACGATGACATTGCGCATATCCGCGCCATTGTGATGACGGATGACTCCATCTTCTGGTGCGATGGCGTGGATTATAAGTTGACTGCCTCCAAAAATGGCGCTCTGGTCTCCCAGCCGCGAGATTCCGAGAGGATAGACCGGAACCTCTTTTCTTTCGGGTTTGATTTGCAGAGCCTGCAAAGCGCGATCCTTGATAAAATTGCTCCCCTGCTTGTTGTGCGAGATAGAGCTGTAGAGGGTGTCAAGAAGCTTGCGGGGAAATTGACATCGATGGTAACTGGGGATTTGGGCAAGAAGTGGTATAACTCTGATGGAAAGCTCAAGTTTGTGATACCTAGGGAGCTTATGCTGTTGGATCCGTCATTTGCCTTGAAAACCAGCTCTGGAGAGATGATATATCCCGAGGTCAATTATATCGATGACCGCAAGATTCGGCTCTTGTTTGACGTGTCTCCCGTAGAGGGAGAAAAGTGCGCATTGTATATCTACACGAAGAATGTCAGCTGCCGGCTGATTTTGCAGAGCGTGGATCAGGAGATGCAGGTGGTTAAGAGCACGATATTCTGAGTTGCGCCCCCAAGGGACGGAGGCGCTTCAGATCCCCCCTCTCTCTGTATTTACTACTCCATCAGCACTGGCACGAGAGCCTCTCGGCAGTGGAATGCCTCGTAGGTATCGGAGAGGTTTTTGCGGAGTTTTTTGGGGTAGTCTGTGGTGCAGACATTGATTTCGAGGGGTGCGGTGAGGGAGAGTTGTTTGAGTGGGATCGCGATTTCGGCGGTCCAGGAGGTGTGGTTTTCCCGTGTGGCGGTCTGGAGGGACTGGAAATTCCAGGCGGGGTCCCAGACTTTTCCGTCCATCGTGGAGCCCATTCGGTTGACGATGAGTTGGTAGTAAGTGGAGGAGTCTGCGGAGGCGAGGAAGACCTCGACTTCGTCGTCCTCCCAGACGGCGCCGTCGTGTGGGCGGGATTGTGCGGATGGGGAGTCGTCCTGGAGTTCCACTGCCAGGAAGAGGGTATTGTGTTCGGGATCGGTGGCGAGCCTGACGGTGACGCGGTGTGCGTCATTGAGGGCGTTATGGTCGTCGATGAGCTGATTGGGGTGGATGACTCCGGTGGGGGGAGTGAGGGTGTACGTGGTGGCGTTTTGCCAGGCGGGGTCCTGGAGGTCTCCGTCGATGGTGGGGATGGGCGCCTTTGAGGATGCGACGAGGAAGTCCCCCTGTTCTTCGGTGGGGGCGGTGTAGGGGATCTGGGTGAACTCCTGTGGGAGAGTGGTCTGCGTGGACTCCACGGGTATGAGGAGGAAGAGCGTCTCGGAGGTTTGCGGGAGCGTGAGTGCGGAGGAGTGGAGTTCGGCGGGTGTCCAGGCGGGGTTTCCGGTGGGCGAGAGGATGGCGGCGTGTTCTGCGGGTAGGAGGAGTTGGTATGCCTGTGCGGTGAGGGATTCTCCCTGGAAGGCGCCGGTACGGGGCTTCTGTGTGTTGTTTCGGAAGAGGAAGAGCATCTCGCCGTCGTTGTTTTCTCCGGCGAAGGCGGGGGTGGTTCCCGCCTGGAATTCCACGAGTTGTCCGGCCAGGAGCATCTTCGCGTGGTTTGCGGCGGGCGGGCGGAATTGGACCTCCGGGGTCTTGGTGAATGCGGCCATGAATTCCGCGCGGCGCTGGGCGTCCAGGAGGATCTTGTCGGGCTGGTAGGCATCGCCCAGCATGATTCGTTGGAAGGAGAGGATTTCGGTGTATGGGACACCGCAGCGCAGGAGATAGAGTTCTGCCTGTTCCTGGAGGGACTGTCCTTTATGCTGGGTGAATTCGTCCAGTCGCTCCAGGAAGATATCGAGGGCGGTGAAGGGCATGGGTCCGGCGAAGGAGGTGAAGACGAAGTCGCGTCGGATATCGTCGCGGGAGCATCCCAGCAGTGCCTGGAGCATGGCGGCGAGGGTGCCGGTGCGGTCGGCGCCGGCGTGGCAGTGGAAGAGAATCGGGTAGTTCTCGGGATTGGCGAAGACTGCCATGAGCTGACGGTAATTCGCCATGCCGGTCTCATTGAGGATGCCGGTGTAGAGCTTCGTGGGGATATTGATGAACTGGGTCTTTGCGGGATCGGTATCGGGGGCAGGCGAGGGCTTTTCGGAGCCCCAGCGAAGATCCAGTTCCGTGCGGAAGAAGGGGCTTTGCTCTAAAACGGGATACTCCTTGTAGTTCGCGGGGACGGCGATGGAGGCATTGTATGCGGCGGCTCGATAGAGCTTTCCGTAGGCGGAACGGAGTCCCGCGGCGGCGGGCTTTCCGCCGAGATCCCGGAGGTTATTCCAGCCGGCGCGATGGAGCACCCGCGGCGTGCGGTCCTCGGTCTGGAAAGAGCGTGTCTCGCTGGTGAGGAGCGGCGTCTTGTCATCGGAGAGCACCGTGACGTGCCAGTCGTAGACGACGCCGGGGACCAGATTCTGGAGCCACGCGCGCTGGGTGTGACCACTGATGCCGCGGAATTCGTAGGTATCCCAGGCGGATTCGGGGGCGTCCTGGGGTCCTACCTGCACGCGGAAGAGGGGCGATTTTTCGTCGCCGAGGTATTTCCAGGCCAGTTGTATGCCGCGGGGGAGGGCGCTGCCCGCCTCCTTGCTCAACGACTGCAAAAAGAGGTGGTCCTTCCAGAGGGCTTCCTGCTGCTCCATGGAGACCAGGGTCACCAGGCGCTGCATCGGCGAGAGCGATGATACCACTTCGCCATCCTCCGGCGCCGTCAGGCGAAGAGATGCGGCGGAAAGGAAGAAAGAAGTGAAAAGGGCGAGAGAGAGAAGGGGGAACTTCATAAAAACAAAAAAGGAGGAAGGAGGAGGGAGGAAGGAGGAAGTGAGGACCGCCTGCTGCGCGCTGCATCAAGCGCGCCTAAAGTGGCGCGCAAAAAACGGAAAAGGCAAAAAAGATACCGCCGGTAGGCGGAAGAGCGCCTGCGGCACCTTGCAGGCTAGCCACTAGCCACTAATTGCTAGCTACTTACGGCGCAAGAGCGCCGTAGCGGGGGCACGGGGGCGGCAGCCCGACCTCCTTTGGAGATCTTCCTGCAAAACCCGCGCTTGGGAAAAACGCTCCGGTGGTAAGTACGCGCCGCGGAGCGGCCCGAAGGCCGGTACCGTACCGCCGTTTAGGCGGAAGAGCGCCTGCGGCACCTTGTAAAGAGAAGACTACCAAAGGACGGAGGGGCTTGCGCCCCCCCGGACCCCCCGAAAAAAACAAGGGTGGCGATGGGCTCTGCAAGGCCCCTAGTGTAGCGGCATGGGCAGTGCCGCCACACTGTGATGCAATTGGAAGTTGGAAATTTGAAATTTGCGGCGCCCTCTAGCGCCGCGTGCGTATGCGCTGGTGAATGCCAGCGCGGGGTTTCGCCCTCGAAACCCTGGCCAAACTTCCTCCTTCCTCCTTCCTCCTTTTTTCGCGCTTTACGCGCGTTGCAAGAGCGCGTAAAGCGCCTTTAGTGCGTCCTGTGGCGGCAGTTTATACATGCAGAGGTATTTGCGGGCTCCGACCCATGGGCACTGTCGTTGGAGGCAGGGTCGGCAGGAGACATCGGCGACGAGGAGTTCCCAGGGTGCGCCCAGGGGTCCGGTGGCGATGGGGTCGGTGGATGCGAAGAGTGCGACGCCGGGGGTGCCCAGCGCGGCAGCCAGGTGCATGGATCCGGAGTCGTTTGCGACGACGGCATCCACCTGTTGCAGAACGCTCATGAGGGTATCGAGGGGCGTCTTTCCTCCCAGATCCAGTGCGCCGGGGGCGCGTTTTGCGATGGAGGCGGTGAGTTTCGCTTCCTTCTGGGAGCCCACCAGGACCCCCTTGTAGCCATTCTTGAGGAGGTCCGCCGCCACAAAATCATAGCATTCGGGCGGCCACTGTTTTGCGGGGCCATAGGCGGCTCCCGGCGCCAAGGCAACCCACTTTTCGCCTGTGCCCTTGTGGATGCCGAATTGAGCGGCGGGCTCGGCGGAGACCCGCAG
>CAZMWS010000025.1:0-4565 GCA_964570085.1 uncultured Lentisphaeraceae bacterium
CTTTGCCGCAGGCGTGGAGCGTCTCCTCATGACCCGGGCGGGCCTGGGCATCGCCCCCAAGGCGCGCCCCGCCGCAGATACCTTCCTGGTTGCCGCAGGCGCCGAGGCCATCCCCGCCGCATTGCAGCTGGCCGGCGAGCTGCGCCGACAGGGCGTCGGCGGCCGTGTGATTGCGGATGTCACGGGCCGTTCCATGAAAGCGCAGTTCCGTTCTGCCAACAAATCCGGCGCCAGCCAGGTGCTGATCCTGGGCGAGAACGAGCTCGCCAAGGGCACTGTGGTGCTCAAGAGAATGTCCGACAGCTCCCAGACGGAGATCCCCCGCGACCAGGTGGTCGCCGTCCTGCGAGACCAGAAATAGCCATTCGACGGAACCGCCAATAGCGCTCCGCCTTTTTCCTCCTTCCCTTCTTTTTCATTCCCCTCAAACTGCGGCGTCTTTTTTACCATCGCCGAACCTCCATGGGCTATCGCACACACACCTGCAACGAACTGAACCTGAACAACCTGAATCAGGAAGTGACCCTCTGCGGCTGGGTGAACTCCAGCCGTAACCTAGGCGGAATGCTTTTCGTGGACCTCCGCGACCGCGAGGGCATCACGCAGCTCGTGGTGGATCCGGCGGCGACGCCGGAACTCTTCGAGCAGGCGAAGCCGTTGCGTGAGGAGTGGGTGATCCAGGCAACGGGCGTCGTCCGTGCGCGTCCCGAGAACATGGTGAATGCCAAGCGTGCCACGGGTGCGGTGGAGGTCTTGCTGAAGGGATTGAAGGTCTTGAACCAGGCGGCGCCCATGCCATATCACCTGGAGGATCCCGCGGCCTCCGACGACCTGAAGCTGAAGTATCGCTACTTGGACATGCGCCGGAGCGGCCTGCTGCACAACCTGAAGGTGCGCCACCAGATCACCCAGGTCATGCGCCGGATCTTCGACCAGGAGGGCTTCATCGAAGTGGAGACCCCCATTTTGACCAAGTCCACCCCCGAGGGCGCCCGTGACTACCTGATTCCCAGCCGCATGAAGGTGGGCGCCTTCTACGCCCTGCCCCAGAGCCCCCAACAGTACAAGCAGCTCCTCATGGTGGGCGGCGTGGAGAAATACTTCCAGATTGCACGGTGCTTCCGCGACGAGGACCTGCGCGCCGACCGCCAGCCCGAGTTCACCCAGATCGACCTGGAGATGAGCTTCGTGGAGGAAGAGGATGTGCAGCGCGTCACCGAGAAGCTCCTGGTGGCCGTCATGAAGGAGGTCAAGGGCATGGACATCCCGGCGCCCTTCCCCCGCATGACCTGGCTGGACGCCATGACCCACTACGGCTCCGACAAGCCCGACACCCGCTTCGGCCTGGAAATGCAGAACTTGACTGCGCTCTTCGCCGACACCGCCTTCCAGCCCTTCCAGGCGGCACTCTCCCAAAATGGCACCATCGAGGGTCTGAACGCCAAGGGCCTGGCGGAGTCCACGAGCCGCAAGGCGCTGGATCAGCTGACCGCCTCCGCGCGCCTCATGGGCGCCTCCGGCCTGGTGTATCTGAAGGTCGCCACCGACGGCACCCTGACGGGTCCCGCCGCGAAGTTCCTGAATGAGAGCGAGGTCGCGCGCCTGAAGGAAGCCCTGTCTGCCGAGCCCGGCGACCTGCTGTTGCTGGTGGCGGACCGCTCCTTCCGGGTGGCGTGCTTCGCCCTGGGCCGCGTGCGCCTGGATGTGGCCGAGGCGCACAAGCTGATCCCCGAGGGGAAATTCAATTTCCTCTGGGTCACCGAATTCCCCCTCTTCGACTGGGACTACGAGGAGCAGCGCTGGGTGGCCGAACACCATCCCTTCACTCGCCCCATGGACGAGGATCTGCCCTTGTTGCAGACCGAGCCCGGAAAGGTCCGCGCCCGCGCCTACGACGTCATCCTCAACGGCGTTGAGCTGGGCGGCGGTTCCATCCGAATCCACGAGCCCGCGCTGCAGGCCACCATGTTCAAGACCCTGGGCATCTCCGACGAGTCCGCCCGCCGCCGTTTCGGACATCTGCTGGATGCCTTCTCCTTCGGCGCACCGCCCCACGGCGGCCTGGCACTGGGGCACGACCGACTGGTCATGCTGCTGTTGGGCCTCAAGTCCATCCGCGACACCATCGCCTTCCCGAAGACCGCCAAGGCGGCGTGCCTCATGATGGATTCTCCCAGCACCGACGTGGATCCCAAGCAGCTCCAGGAGCTGAATCTGGCCATCGTGGGTCAGCCCGGCCAGGAAGAATAGCGACATGGCGGCAGGCATCCGGTCCTCTCTCCTGCGTCATCCGCTGGCATTTCTGGCGGCGATATTTCTTCTGGCGGGGCAATTCGTCCTGTCGGCGGGAGAGATCCGGGTGCGGGTGCTTCACACAAGCGACCTTCATGGCGCCCTGGAGGCCCGTCCCGAGGAGGGGGAATCGGGTCTATTGCGGGTGGCCACGCGCATAAGGCAGGCATACGCGGAGGCCCCGGAGGGCCACGCGTTATTATTGGATACGGGGGATACCTTCCAGGGCACTCTGGCCTCCGGATTAGACAACGGGAAGCCCATGTTGGCCTGGCTGGAGGCCCTCCCCTACGATACCTGGACTCCCGGAAACCACGACTTCGATTTCGGCTACGATGCCTTCCTGGAGGCCGCGCAGCGTCTCCAGGGAAAGATCCTATGCGGGAATCTGCATGCCCTGGAGGAAACAGGGGAGCGGGACTATCCCTCCTGGCGACTCTTCACCTTCGGCGACGCAAAGATCGCAGTGATCGGCGCGACCGCCTCCTATATGCCCAACTGGTTCCTGGATTTCCCGGAACACTTCCGCGTGGAATCCCTCCGGGCGATGCTCCGGCGAATCATGCCGGAGGTCCTCGCCAGCGAGCCCCACGCCATCATCTTGGCAGTGCACCAGGGCTGGATGGAACAGGATGCCCGCGGTGTCAACGAGCTCAAGGGACTCCCTCGGGAATTTCCGGAGATCGACCTAGTGCTGGGCGGGCATACCCACCGGGCTTTCCCCGGCCGCACCATTGGCGTAAACACCTGGTATGAACAGCCCGCCTCCGGCGGAAAGTATTTCGGGCAGATTGACTTGTGGATTGATCCCGCCGAACGGCGTGTGACGCATCTGGAATCCCGTCTTGTGGAGACTCCCGCAGAGACTCCGGAGGATCCGGCGGCAAAAGCGGCGCTATCGCCCTGGCTGGTGCGGGCAGAGTCGCTCTCCCGGGAAGTCATCGCGCCCGCCCTGCCGAAAGACCTCACCGCGAAGGGGCGTCCCGGCGTGGACTGTGCCGCCAGCGAGTTGTTCTGCCAGGCGATCTCGGAGGCCACGGGCGCTGAATTGGCGCTCCATGGCGTCCTCGTCCGAGAGGAGATCCCCGGTGGAATCCCGCTTACCCGGCGGGAGCTCCACACGCTGGTCCCCTATGAAAACACCATCGTCGTCTGCCAGGTGACCGCCGAAGAGCTCCAGCAGATTCTGGAAGAGCAGTGGGCCTTGCGGAAGCACTCCTCCTACAGCGGTCTCTACGGCGTGGAGGCCATCATGGATCGCGAGGGACACTGCCAAATCCTCTCCATTGCGGGGGAATCCCCTGTGTCCAACAAGCGCTACTCCCTCGCGCTGAACTCCCACGAAGCGGCCGGCAGCGGCCGCACACCCGCGCTCCGCCGAATCCTGGACGATCCCGAGAGCCAGACGCGGGACACGAAGATCTCCACCCGCCAGGCGGCGCTGCAGTGGTTCCGGAACCACCCTGGGGAACTCCCACGCATCCAAACGTGGTTGCAGGTCCCCGGAAACTCTCGCAAAAAGACTGTCAATCCATGAGCGAACTCCCCTCCGAACTCGAAATCAAGCGCATTCCCACGCGGAAGATCCACGTGGGATCCGTGGCAATTGGCGGCGATGCGCCGGTGGTGGTGCAATCCATGTGCAATACCCCCACTGGCGACGTGGAGGCGACCCTCGCGCAGATCCGCCGCCTGGCGGATGCGGGCTGCCAGCTCGTGCGCGTGGCGCTTCCCAGCGTCCGGGAGCTCCCCGCATTGGAGGAGCTCTCCCGCACCAGTCCGCTACCGGTTGTGGCGGACATCCACTTCGATGGCCGCCTGGCCGTGAAAGCGCTGGAGGCCGGTGTCCAGGGCATCCGTGTGAATCCCGGGAATATCCCGGATGGCGATGCCCTGCGGGAGGCCGCGCGGCTTGCGGCAGAGAGTGGCCAAGCGGTGCGCGTAGGAGTGAATCTGGGGAGCCTCTCTCCCCGTGCCAAAGAAAAATACGGCGCCACCGCGCAGGCCATGGTGGAGAGCGCCAGAGAGTATCTGGAGCTCTTTGAGAATGCGGGCTGCCAGAATCTGAAGGTAAGCCTGAAGGCCTCCGGCATCCCCCTGACCCTCCAGGCGTGCCGACTCTTCCGCACGCTCTCCCCCTGGCCACTCCACCTGGGACTCACCGAGGCCGGCACTCCCGCACAGGGCATCCTCAAATCCGCCATCACCCTGGGATGCCTGCTCCTGGAGGGCATCGGCGACACCATCCGCGTCTCCCTCACCGCGCCCCCCGA
>CAZMWS010000025.1:4575-14420 GCA_964570085.1 uncultured Lentisphaeraceae bacterium
CCCAGCTGGTGGCATGCCCCACCTGCGGACGCACCCGCATCGGGCTCATTCCCCTGGCCACCCGCGTGGAAGCCGCCATCAACCGCCTCCTGGCAAAGGGATACACGCTTCCCTTCAAGAAGGTCGCCGTCATGGGCTGCCCCGTCAACGGCCCCGGTGAAGCCGCCGATGCGGACTTGGGCATTGCCGGCGGCGTAGGAAAGGGCGTCCTTTTCCGCAAGGGACAGATCCAGGAGACGCTCCCCGAAGACCAACTCCTGCCGGCGCTGTTGCGGGAGCTGGAAAAGGCCGCCGGCGCGCCTCCGGGAACCGCCGACGAGACCTAGCGACAAGCCACGCCAAATCCCGTCCGGGCCTGTCAGCTCAGACTATATTAAGACACTTTTTCTCCGGCGCGCCAGAAGACCGCCGGATTTTTCCTCACTCCCCTCCCCCGCAACCTACTAGGAAACACCACCATGTCCAAGGCATACATCTTCCTGGGCGCTCCCGGCGCCGGCAAGGGCACTCTTGGCGACATCTTCTGCGCAAAGACCAATGTGATCCACATCTCCACCGGACAGCTGCTGCGCGACGAAATGGCCGCCGGCACCGAGCTGGGCAAGACCGTGAAGGAGCTCATCGCCTCCGGCGCCCTGGTCTCCGACGAGATCGTCACCGCCATGGTGGACAACCGCCTGGCCAAGGACGACGCCAAGACCCGCGGCGTCATGCTGGACGGCTATCCCCGCACCAGCGCCCAGGCAGAGAGCCTCACCGCCATCCTGGCCAAGCACGGCTATGAGACCGGCGTGGCAGTCCTGGTGGACACTCCCCGGGAACTGCTCATGCAGCGTCTGACCGGCCGCCGCCTCTGCTCCAACAAGGCCTGCGGCGCCAGCTACAACGTCTTCACCGCCCCGCCCGCCAAGGAGGGCATCTGCGACAAGTGCGGCAGCGCGCTGATCCAGCGCGCTGACGACACCGAGGAGACCGCGGTGAACCGCCTGAAGATCTACGACACCCAGACCGCCCCCGTCATCGAGTACTACCGCAAGCGCGGCGAGCTGAAGATCTCCCCCAATGGCGACGCGCCCATCGAGGTGAACTACGCCACCCTGGAGAAGGTCCTGGGCCTCTAGCCCGACTGAAGAACGGAGGCATCCGATTCCGTGGAACACGTCACCATCTACAAAGAAAGCGAGATCGAGAAGATCCGGCTGGCCGCCCAGGCGGCCGCACAAGTGCGCGACCGCCTCTGCGACGCCGTGCAGCCCGGCATGAGCACCCTGGATCTGGATAACCTGGCCGAGTGCTTCATCCGGGAAACCGGCGGAAAGAGCGGCTCGCTGCACTATCACGGCTACCCCGGACAGGTCTGCATCTCCCTCAATGACGAGGTGGTCCACGGCATCGGCCGCGCCGACCGCATCATCCAGTTCGGCGACCTGGTCAGCCTGGACGTGGTGGTGGAATTGGGCGGATACTACGGCGACACCGCACGCACCGTCTGCGCCGGCGGACAGCCCTCCCCCCTGGCCCAAAACCTGATGGACACCACCCAGGCCGCCCTCATGGCCGGCATCGAGGCCGCCGTGGAAGGCAATACCATCAACCACATCGGCGCCGCCGTCCAGAAGGTCGCCGAAGCGCAGGGCTTCTCCTGCGTCCGGGAAATGGTGGGACACGGCTGCGGCAAGCACATGCACGAGTCCCCGGAGGTCCCCAACTTCAAGGTCCGCGGCCGCACCCCGCGCCTGGAGGCCGGCATGGTCATCTGCATCGAGCCCATGGTCAACGCCGGCGACTGGGAGATCGACATTGACAAGAAGGACCAGTGGACCTGCCGCACCAGCGACCACTCCCTCTCCGCACACTTCGAACACCAGATCCTCATCACGAAGAAAAAACCCGAAATCCTTACCCTATGCCCAAAGAAACCGACTGCATAAAGCTAGAAGGCGTCGTCGTCGAAGTCCTGCCCAACACCCGTTTCCGCGTGAAGCTCAACAACGGCGGCAACGAAGTCATTGCGGGAATCTCCGGAAAGATGCGGAAGAACAACATCCGCATTCTGGAGGGCGACGCGGTCACGGTGGAGATCTCTCCCTACGACCTGACCACCGGACGCATCTCCTACCGCAGAAAGTAGCCTTCAGCGCCCTGTCGGACGCATCGACCCCTCCGCAAGGGAATGCCAGGGAGGCACTGCGCCTCCCTCGCGTCTCCTGCGTAGGGCGTTTGCATTCAGGAAAAAAGGGCTTATAGTACACGAATTTCCCGCGCCCCTGTGCCCGGCCGGCGCTTCTTTCCGGCCGCCGGTCGAAGTATCGGCATGGGAGTGCACCTACAAAAAGGCCCCCCCGTCTGCGTCCTGCGCATGTCGGAGGTCACAAGTCCGGAAGGATCAGGGCGGTTCTGCCGTCCACCATCCCAACCCAAAGGAAACCAAACCATGAAAGTCAGAGCCTCAGTGAAGCGGATGTGCAACAATTGCCAGATTGTCAAGCGCGCCGGCGTCCTCCGGGTGATTTGCAAGAATCCCCGCCACAAGCAGCGCCAGGGCTAGTCTCCCCGCAGGAGAAGCCCCACCGCATTTCGAATTCCCCCTCAACGACAACCGGCAAACCCACTAGGAAACCGATAAAATGCCCAGAATCCTCGGTGTTGACATCCCGAACAACAAGCAGACGGTGATCTCCCTGCAGTACATCTATGGCATTGGCCCCGCCATCGCCAAGGCGATCTGCGAAAAAGCCAAGCTGGACCCCGTCCGGAAGGCCTCCGAGCTCTCCCAGGACGACATCGCCAATATCCTGAACATCCTCCACGAAGAGTACACCGTGGAAGGTGATCTGCGCCGCCAGGTGGCCAAGAACATCCGCCGCCTGATCGCCATTGGCAGCTATCGTGGCACCCGCCACAAGAAGAATCTCCCCGCCCGTGGTCAGCGTACCCGCACCAACGCCCGTACCCGCAAGGGCTCCAAGAAGACCGTGGGAGCCATCCGCGACAGAACCGAGCGTAAGACCGCCGCTTCCGCCGCCGAGGCCAAGCAGGCCGCCGCTGCCACCAAGAAGAAGTAGGAGGCTCCCCCGGACGGCGCCAGGCGACACCCCCCAAAAAAACCGGATGCCGTCGTCTTTTTCCGCCGCCGGAACCAACGGATGGATCCCCGCGAAGCGTCTACGCTAGTGTGTCCCGTCCGCTGAAATCCCCCGAAAATCCAGATACCAGCTTTCAACTTTAGAAACAAGGACGTCCGGAAAGGCCGTCCCAGGAGATTGCAAACAATGGCAGAAGAGTCCAAGGAAACGAGCGTCGCCGCGCAGGCCGCGCCTGCCGCCCCCGCCTCCATCCCCACCGCAGAGCAGATTCTTGCGGATCCCAACGCCGTCACCGCCATTCAGAGCCGTCGTGCCAAGGGTGCGCGTCAGGTGCTTTCTGGTGTGGTGCACGTGGATTCCACTTTCAACAACACCCGCGTGGTGATCACTGACCCCCAGGGAAATGTCCTCTCCTGGTCCACCGGTGGCAAGCTCGGCTACAAGGGAAGCCGCAAGAGCACTTCCTACGTCGCGCAGGTCATCGCCGGTGATGCCGCCAAGAAGGCCATGCTGACCTACGGCCTGAAGGAGGTCGAGGTGGAAGTGAAGGGCCCCGGCCAGGGCCGCGAGTCCGCCGTGCGTGGCATCGCCCTCGCCGGCCTGGAGATCACCGTCCTGCGCGACGTGACTCCCCTCCCCCACAACGGTTGCCGCCCCCCCAAGAAGCGCCGCATCTAGCCGGTTGCTGCCGCCGGGCGCGCGGAGGGACGGATCAATTCGGAGGCCGTCCCCCGCGGTGCCCCACCAAAGGAATAGAGACTGCCGAGCAATCGGAGTAGTCATAAACCAAAGGAGGATTTTTCCCAAATGGCAGAACTGGAAAATTTTGAGATGCCCGAGACCCTGGTCATGGATGAGGCGACCGCGACCGATCGCTACGCCAAGTTCGTTACCGAGCCCTGGGAGAACGGCCTAGGACACACCCTGGGAAACTCCCTTCGCCGCGTGCTGCTGCACATGATGGAGGGCGTGGCCGTCAGCTGCATCCGCATTGACGGAGTCAGCCACGAGTTCACGGCGATTCCCGGCGTGATGGAGGACGTGATGGAGATCGTCCTGAACATCAAGAAGCTGAAGTTCCGCTGCGACGGCTCCCTGCCCCGCACCCTGGAGCTGGTGGCTTCCAAGAAGGGCCCCGTGACGGGCGCTGACATCAAGGAGGACGGCGTGGCGGAGGTCCTGAACAAGGACCAGCACCTGTTCACCCTGGCGGGCGACCTGAAGGACAAGCCCATTCGCATCGAGCTGGACCTGGAGAAGGGCACCGGCTATCGTCCCAGCGAGCGCAACAAGAAAGACGAGCAGCCCGTGAATTCCATTCCCGTGGACTGCCTCTTCAATCCTGTTGAGAAGGTCCGCTACGACGTGCAGCCCAGCCGTGTTGGCGAGAACACCAACTACGACCGTCTGGAGATTGAGGTCACCACCGATGGACGCATCGCGCCGAAGGTCGCCGTGCAGCGTGCCGCGTCGATCCTGCGCCGTCAGCTGGAGGTCTTCGAGTTCGAGGGCAGCCAGAGCGCGGGCAACCGTGGCGTGGTGCTCACCGATGACGAGAAGGCTCTTCTCTCCAAGCTTCTGGAGGAAGTGAAGGACCTCGGTCTTTCCGTTCGTTCCGAGAATTGCCTGAACCAGGAGAACATCCATTTCCTGGGCGACCTGGTGACTCGGACGGAGAACCAGATGATGAAGTGCCGCAACTTTGGCAAGAAGTCCCTTGAGGAGATCAAGGAGAAGCTTCAGGACAAAGGCCTTGCGCTTGAGATGACAATTGACAACAAAGTGGCAGAAGAGTTTGACCGGAACAAGGTTGCCCTGCTGCAGAAGACTAATAAGGAGTAACCCCAATGAGACACCGCGTCGCAACCTTCAAGATCAACCGTAGCAGCGCCCATGTGCGGGCTCTGCTGGCCAATGCCGTCTGCAGCCTGATCGAGCACAACCAGATCAAGACCACGCTGGTGCGCGCCAAGCGCATCCGCCAGCTGGCCGAGCAGATGATCACCCTGGGCAAGCGGGGCGACCTGCACGCCCGCCGTCTGGCCGTGGCGAAGCTCCACAACAACACCATCGTCAAGAAGCTCTTTGACGAGGTGGCTCCCAGCTACAAGGAGCGCCAGGGTGGCTACACCCGCATCATCAAGATGGGCACCCGCATTGGTGACGCCACCGAGATGGCTCTGCTCTCCTTCGTGGAGACTGACGAGCAGGTGAAGGCCGCCAAGACTGCGCCCGCCGCCGAGGCCAAGGCCGAGGAGGCCGCGGCTCCCGCCGCCGAGGAGAAGTAGTCTAGCTTCTGCCGAAACAAGCCGGTTGCTCCCTCGGGGGCGCCGGCTCTTTTTTTAGGCAAGAGGGCGCTACGCACGTCCTGTTTTTGCCGAAGAGCTATTTTTTTGCCTTTGTTTTTTTGCCGGATCTGCAGACTGAAATGTTCACCCTGACAGGCACCACCTCCTTTCCCTCCCGACGCCTCGTGGCAAAGCGCTATCGCCACGACTGCGGACTGGAGGTCTTGAGCCTGGAGGCCAACGATCCGGAGAATCTCTTCTGTCTCTGCTTCTCCACGGACGCCGTGGACGACACGGGGGCGGCCCATGTGGTGGAGCACTCGGTCCTGGAGGGCTCCGAGCGCTTTCCGGTGAAGGACCCCTTCGTCTGCCTATTGAAGACCAGTGTAGCGACCTTCCTGAACGCCTGCACCTATTCCGACAGGACCCTCTATCCCTTCATCACCTGCTGTCCACAGGACTACTTCAATCTGCTGGAGGTCTACTGGGACGCGGCCTTCCATCCGCTTCTGACTCCGCATATCCTGGGACAGGAGGGCTGGCACTACGAGATCTCCCGGGAAAAGAGCGGAAGCCACCTCACCATCAATGGCATTGTCCACAACGAGATGTCGGGATACTATTCCAGCCCGACGACGGTGCTGGGGCGCATGCTGGAAAAGAGCCTCTTTCCCGACACCCCCCTTCGCTATGACTCCGGCGGCGTGCCCGACAAGATCCCCGGCCTCACCTACGGGAAATTCCTGAATTTCCACCACGGGCACTACCATCCCTCCGTGGCGAAGGTAGTCCTCTACGGGAATATCCCCACAGAGGAAAAGCTTGCCGTCCTGGAGAAACACCTGGAGCACGACCTGGCCGTCCTGCCCCCGCCCCCAAAGCCGAAGGCGTCCGCCGGCATCCACACATCTGCGCGTCCCACGAAGCCCGCGGTGCGCCGCGCGTATTTCACCCCGGATGCCTCCTCGCGCAAGAATTGCACGGGACTGGTCTCCGTGGCCTGGGCGCTCGACGACACCCGCGACATGGATCTGGATCTGGGCTTCCAGCTCATGGAATCCGTGCTGTTGGGCAATGCCGCGGCGCCCCTCTCCAAGGCGCTCATGGAATCCGGCATTGGCGCGGCGCCCCTCTCCAGCGGCTATGACAACGAGACCCGCTACACCAGCTTCTGCGTGGGAATGCGTGGCGTGAAGCCGAAGGACTTCCCTGCCTTTGAACACCTGGTGCTTGATACCCTCCGCTCCTGCGTGGAGAAGGGCCTCCCCCGCGACCAGGTAGAGGGCGTCATCACGGGCTTCCAGGCAAAGAACCAGAACATCACCTCCGATTATGTCTACGACACCCTCGAGGATGTGATGGCCGCCTGGCAATATGGCGACGATCCCTTCCTCTTCCTGCGGCAGGCCGACGAACTGCCGCACCTTCAGGAGCGCCTCGACGCCAATCCCCGCTATGTGGAGGACCTGATCCAGAAATGGCTCCTGGACAATCCCCAGCGTGTGCGCCTGGAGCTGCGTCCCGACAACGATCTCAAGGAGCGCCAGGACAAGAAGCTGGCGGAGAGGCTCTCTGCGCGGATTGCGAAGTGGTCCCCGTCGAAGCGCGCCAAGGTAGAGAAATTCCAGGAGGAGCTCAAGCAGAAGGCATTGCAGGAGGACACTGAGGAGGCGCTGGCGACCATTCCCGAATTGCACCGCACCGACCTCCCCGAAAAGATCACGCCCTTCCTCTGCCAGGATGGCGTCCTCCCCAACGGAGCGCCCGTGCGCCGCAGCACCGACATCACAAACGGCCTCTCCACCCTCAAGTTCGCCCTGGATACCACTACCCTCCCCGTCGAACTAATTCCCTACCTGAAGAGCTTCACCACCTTGGCAAAGAAGCTGGGCACAGCACAGCACACCTACGACCAGGTCGCGGAACGCTGGAATCTGCTGGGCGCCTCCTTCCAACTCGACACTTCCCTCTATACCCCCGCCTGGGGCGAGCCCATCCCCCATCAATTGGTCAGCGTGAGCGTCCGCGCCTTGGACCGGCACTTCCCGAAAGCCCTGGAATTCCTCCGGGAACAGCTCCTGGAGGGCACCTTCACCGAACGCAAGCATCTGAAGGAACTCCTGCGCGGAATGGCAGCAAAGCTCTTCTCCACTCTCCTCGGCCGCGAAAACTCCACTTTGGCATACGCACGGGCCAGCGAGGGCCTCTCCGCCATCGGAAACTACGGCAGCTGGACTGGCGGACTTGCCATCTACGACCAGATCGCGAAACTCTCCAAGGCCTCCGACAAGGAGCTCGATGCCTTCTGCGAAAAGCTCTCCGCCATCGCACGCTGGATGGCGAGCGCGCCCCTCGTGGGCGCGGGAGTCTCCACGGAGGACGACGGCGCCTGGCGCGCCATCGGCGAATTCACCTCCCTCTGGAAGGGCGCTGCCGCCGCTGGCGACGCGAATATCCTCCTCGCCGCGGCCCCCGCGGGACTGTCCAATGGCCGCCGCGAATACGGCGTGGTCCCCGCGAAAGTACATACCTGCGTGCGCGCCTTCCCCGCCCCCTATGCGACGCATCCGGATGCCATCCCCCTCTCCCTGGGCGGGAACATCCTCTCCAGCGGATTCCTCTGGGACGAAATCCGCGCCAAGGGCGGCGCCTACGGCTGCACCCTGAAATACCGCTCCGACATAGGCATGGCGTATCTCCATGCCCACGACGACCCCAACTGCGCCAAGACCTACCAGACCTACGACCGCATCGCGGAATACCTCCGCAAGAACCCCTTCACCCAACAGCAGGTGGATCACTCCATCCTCCAGTGCCTGGGCGCATACCTGACGCCCTTCCGCCCCTCGGATGCCGCCTCGCAATGCCTAGGCTCCCTCATGAAGGGCACCACCAACCAGCGCCGGCAGGAGCAATTTGACAAGACCCAGAAGACCACTGCCGCACAGGTCCAGGACGCCATCCTGCGCCTGCTGGAAGACTCCCCCCACAACGACTGCGCCCTGGGCCCCGCGCCAATCCCCGAAGGCATGAACACCCTGCGCATCCCCAGCGCATAACACGCCCCCCCTTTCTCCCTCTCACACTTCCCCTCTCCCCACACAATCCTGACCATGAAAGAAGACGTCATCTACTTCACCAGGAACTTCCTCTCCCCCTGCAGCCAGGCCGTCTGCAAGAGATTGGACGACATCCTCGTGCTCAATCCCGACGAGGACTGCACCGAGGCACTCGCCAAAGCCAAGGCCGCCATCGTGGACGAGGACGACGAACGCCGCCAGGACACCATCAAGCTCCTGCTGAAGGCGAAGTTGCCCTTCGCTCTCTGCGGACTGGCCGGCGAGACCCCCGATTCCCTCAAACGCCTCTGGGCCGCCGCCAAGCGCCGACACATCCAGGTCTGCTGGCTGGGCTCCTGGCGCTACGAATGGGCCATGGTCCGACTCAAGGAGATCATCACCAGCGGCGTGCTGGGAAACCTCCAGCAGTTCCATCTCTCCAAGCCAGAGGGACAGGGCATCTTCGAACGGCTCCGCGACCAGGATCTGCTCAACTGGCTCTCCGCCTACGGAAATGACGCCTCCAGCTCCTTCGAGGAACTCCCCGACGCGAACTTCCGCTACCGACTCACCGCCACCGGCGCCCGCGGCTCCGCAACCGCGACCATCCTGGACGGCGAACGAAACGAATTCTCCGTCACTCTCTGCGACGAGCCCTCCCGACTGGAAACCCGCGTCTCCCGCCCCCTGGAAGCCGAGGTCGGATACCTCCTCTTCGCCATCCACTCCGGACGCCCCTGGACCATGCTGGGCAAGATTCCCAACTAGCCACAGGAAACAACCGGACAATCCTGTGCAATTCCTCTGTTTCATAGCTTGAAAACGCAGGAAGGAGCGCTAGATTAACACACCTGCCGACAGGAACACTTTTTTTGTTGATAGCCAATTATAATTCCCCTAACATGAAAACCTTTCTCCCCAAGGAAAACGAAATCGAGCGCAAGTGGTGGATCGTAGATGCGGACCACCAGGTGCTCGGACGGATGGCCCGCCAGATCGCCATGATCCTCCGCGGAAAGCACAAGCCCATCTACACCCCCCACCTGGACACCGGCGACTACGTGGTAGTCACCAACGCCGCCAAGGTGGTCCTCACCGGACGCAAGTCCACTGACAAGGAATACCAGGACTTCAGCGGCTGGGTGAGCGGCCTGAAGCGCACCAGCGCCGAGGCGATGCGCGAGAAGCATCCCGAGGAGATCATCAAGCGTGCCGTGTGGGGCATGATGCCCGACGGCAAGCTCGGCCGTGACCAGTTCCGCAAGCTGAAGGTCTACGCCGGCGAGCTCCCCGAACACAAGTATGTGGCCCAGGGTGCTCAGCCCCTGACCCTGAAGAACCAGTTTTAGTCTAAACAACTTTTGAGGACAGACGAGCATTATGGCCCAAGACGCTAGCCAAGTGATTCTGAC